>JAFGIG010000019.1 GCA_016929715.1 Caldifarciminota bacterium | reverse complement strand
GAAAAGAATAAAGCGATAGTAGAAGGAATTAACCTTGTGAAAAAACATATGCGTGCGAAAAGTCAGACTGAACAAGGCGGAATTATTACAAAAGAAGCGCCGGTTAATATTTCTAATTTTATGATTGTATGCCAGTCCTGTCACGCTCCTTCGAAGGTCAGGAAAAACCCGGAAAAACCCGGCGAAAGATTCTGCTCAAGATGCGGGACTGCCTTGTCGAACAAGTGAGGAAAAATGGCAAAAGAAAAAAAAACAAAAGCAACAGAACGCTCAGGTTCAGGAAAATCACTTCAGAAAATTGAAGTCTCGGATAAACCGGGAGGAGTAAAAAGAGTCCCGAGGTTGAAAAGGTTTTATTCCGAAAATGTCACTAAAGAGCTCGGAAAGAAATTTAGTTACAACAAGATGGAAATTCCTAAGCTGGAAAAAATAATTGTCAGCATGGGTTTGGGAAAAGCAATTCAGGATTCAAAACTTATGGAAGCGGCTGTAAATGACCTGATGATAATAACCGGACAGAGGCCCGTTATCAGAAAAGCAAAAAAAGCCATATCCAACTTCAAGCTGAGAGAAGGAATGCCCGTGGGTATTTCTGTCACTCTTAGAAACAATATAATGTATGAATTTTTCGACAGGCTTGTCAACGTAGCTGCTCCGAGAATCAGGGATTTCAGGGGTTTCAAGGCAGACGGATTTGACGGAAGAGGCAACTATAATTTCGGTCTAACTGAACAAATCGTTTTTCCCGAAATAGATTACGACAAAGTTTATTCAATTCTCGGAATGAACATAACTATGGTGACTACTGCGAAGACCGACGAGGAAGCAAGATCGCTTCTTGAACTAATGGGAGTTCCGTTCAGAAAAAGCTCAACTGAAAGGGCGGGAATCTAAATGGCGAAAAGATCTTGGATAAACAAACAGAAAAGCGAACCGAAATTCGCCGTCAGAAAATACAACAGATGCTTCAAATGCGGAAGAAGCAGGGGTTTTTTGGGGGATTTCGGGCTTTGCAGAATTTGTTTCAGGGATATGGCTCTTAAAGGCGAAATCCCCGGAATAAAGAAGGCAAGCTGGTAGGGGGTATAAAATGTCTATGAGCGATCCAATAGCAGATATGCTTACAAGAATAAGAAACGCTCTCATGGTAAAGCGCGAATCCGTATCGATGCCTTACTCTGAACTAAAATTCAGAATCGCGAAGATTATTGAGGCGGAAGGTTATGTGACTAAAGTCGAGCAAATACAGGAAGCGAATAAAAAGCGACTGCATATACAACTGAAATACACCGACGAAGGTAAAGCGGTAATTTCAAAGCTTGAGAGGGTCAGCAGGCCGGGACTAAGAGTTTATAAAGGATGCAAGGAAGTGCCGAGAGTAATGGAAAACCTCGGAATCGCAGTCATATCAACGCCGCTGGGACTTATGACAGACGCCGAAGCGAGAAGAAAAAGAACAGGCGGCGAGATATTGTGCAACATTTGGTGAGGTGAAGCATGTCAAGAGTAGGAAAAAAACCCATAGACATACCCGCCGGAGTAAAAATCGAAATCTCCGGAGAAGCGATTAAAGTGGAAGGTCCTCTCGGAAGCCTTGAAAGAAAATTTCCCGCGGGAATCGAATTGCACCGCGAAGAAAACATTTTAACCGTGAAAATAATAAATGAAGGAGCCGGCAAATTTCAGGGACTGGCGAGGGCGGTAATAGCAAACATGATCGAAGGCGTGACTAAAGGCATGCAAAAACAACTCGAGATAGTCGGGGTCGGATATAAAGCGACGCTGGACAAAGAGGATCTGACGATCGCGATAGGTTATTCTCACCCGATTAAGATTTCGTCAACTCCTCCCGATGGTGTGTCGAGCACGAAAATCAAGACAAGTCAGTGGATAAGGAAACTTGACGGCATAAAGTTTGATGTTTCTCCTGACAATACTCTGATAACGGTTAAAGGGCACGACAAGCAGAAAGTCGGACAGATGGCCGCTTTAATAAGGGGCATAAGGCCTCCCGAGCCATACAAAGGTAAAGGGATAAAATACAAAGGCGAATGGATAAGGCGTAAAGCCGGCAAAGCCGCGGCGACAGGCGCGAAATAGAACAAGAGGTATCAAAAATGGATAAAAATAAACAAAAAAGAGAGCAGAGAAAAAAAAGACACGACAGGATCCGGATGAAAATTTCTGGAACTTCGGACACACCAAGACTGAATGTATACAAAAGCCTTAAGCATATATACGTTCAGGTTATTGATGATGCCTCGGGAAAGACGCTTATTTCCGCTTCATCTCTTCAGGATGCCGAAATTCTCGATAAAAT
Source organism: Caldifarciminota bacterium (assembly GCA_016929715.1). GTDB lineage: Bacteria > SDB-A > SDB-A > SDB-A > SDB-A > JAFGIG01. The sequence continues at coordinate 12,628 of JAFGIG010000019.1, read as the reverse complement.
TCAGCTCAAGGATAAAGATGTAAAAGGAAAGACACTCGCGGCGAAAAAAACAGGAAAGATTATAGCTGAAAAAGCTGCACAGAAAAAAATAAAAAAAATAATCTTTGACAAAGGGCCGTATAAATACCACGGACGGGTTAAAGCTTTGGCGGAGGGAGCGAAAGAAGGAGGACTGGAATTTTGAAACAGAATGTGATCGAAACCACCGAAATGTTCGACCAGACGGTAGCGATAAAAAGAGTCGCTAAAGTCATAAAGGGAGGAAGGCGCTTTAAGTTTTCCAGTGTTGTCGTCGTGGGAAACGGCAAAGGAAAAGCCGGGGTCGGAACGGGAAAAGCTTCCGAAATAGCCAACGCGATATCAAAAGCAACCGAAAAAGCAAAAAGAAATATGATCGATGTCTGCCTTTTCGGGACCACTATTCCTCATCAGGTGGTGGGAGTCCACGGAGCGAGCAGAGTTCTTTTGAAACCCGCATCTAAAGGGACAGGAGTCATAGCATGCTCGATAGTGGGAGCAGTCCTCAACGCGGCGGGGATAAAGGATATTTTGACGAAATCTTTGGGTTCAAACAGTTCTGTAAATCTCGCTAAAGCGACTATGGACGCCTTATGTAAACTTAGGAACCCTGAAGAAATCGCAAGAATCAGAAACAAAAAAATTGAGGATGTATTACCCAAACAGAGGTGAGATCCAAGGAGCGGTTAAAATGAAGAAGTTCAGAATAACACAGACAAAAAGCCCTATAGGGAGGAATATCGTTCAAAAGAGAACAATTTTCGCTCTGGGCCTCAGGCGGATAAGGGATTCAGTTATTAAAGAAGACACCCCGCAAATCCGCGGAATGATTGAAAAAGTGAAACATCTAGTCAATGTAGAGGAGCTGACTGTATGAAAATCCATCAGTTGTCGCCGACTCCCGGATCGATTCATAAAAAGAAAAGAATTGGAAGAGGGATTGGTTCCGGTCACGGTAAAACTGCCGGAAGAGGCACAAAAGGTCAAAAGTCGAGATCCGGCTCTTCTGTACCCCCTTGGTTTGAAGGAGGTAAAATGCCTCTTCAGAGACTCATTCCTAAGAGAGGATTCAAGAACATAAACCGGGTCAGTTACAAACCCATAAATCTAAAAAAGATAGAAGAGTTGGGGTTTGAAGAGATCAATCCCGATGTTTTATGGGAGAAAAAGCTCCTGAACTGGGGAGAGAGGGTAAAAATACTTGGTGAAGGCGATATCTCGAAAGCCGTGGTCTTCAAAGTTCACGCAGTATCGGCAACTGCGAAAGAAAAAATAGAGAAAGCCGGCGGAAAAGTAGAGATAATCGCTTATAACAGTAAAGAGACGGAAGTGGCTAAGTGATAAAGAGTTTTCAGAATATATTCAAAGTCGAAGATTTAAGAAAAAAAATCTTTTGGACGGCGTTTCTTCTGATAATTTACAGACTTGGCGGGCATATTCCTCTGCCAGGCATCAATGCTGTCGCGCTGTCGAGATTCTTTCAGGCGCAGCAGTCAGGAATTTTGGGTCTTTTCGACATGTTCGCGGGAGGGAATCTCGGAAGAGCGACTGTTTTCGCCCTTGGAATAATGCCATACATAACCGCTTCGATTATTTTTCAGCTACTGGCCGCAGTGGTTCCTTCTCTTCAGAAACTTCAGAAAGAAGGCGAAGAAGGAAGAAGAAAAATCACGCAATACACAAGATATACAACTGTAGGTCTGGCTATTTTTCAGGCATTCAGCATAGCCATTTATTTAAGAGCCCAGAGTATAGACGGATTGCCGCTCGTGAATTTTCCAGGATTCCTGTTTATGACTACGACAATCATTTCCTTGACCGTAGGAACAGTTTTCGTTATGTGGCTCGGTGAGAGAATAACCGAAGTAGGTATCGGCAACGGAATTTCTCTGATAATCATGGTCGGAATAGTCGCGAGTTTTCCCATGGATTTCGCCAGGACATTCTTACTTTTGAGGACAGGCGTTATCAACATGTTCACTATTGTGATATTACTGCTTCTGATGGTTTTTATAACAGCCGCTGTTGTTATGATTACTCAGGGACAGAGGAGAATACCCGTTCAATACGCCAAAAGAGTTGTCGGAAGAAAAGTATACGGAGGCCAATCCACACATTTGCCATTGAACGTAAACAGCGCGGGAATAATACCCATAATTTTTGCCCAGTCCATTATGATGTTTCCGCAGACAATAGCCCAGTTTTTTCAAAACAGCACGAGCGCTTCCATTCTCGCTATTTTTTCAGCATGGATGCAGCCCGGAGAAATTTTATATAATGTCATCTATGTTATTTTGATAGTATTTTTCGCTTATTTCTACACATCTGTCGTAATAAACCCGAACGATTTGGCGGACAACATGAAAAAATACGGCGGATTTATACCCGGCTACAGACCGGGTAGAAAGACAGCGGAATATATAGACTTTGTAGTCAGCAGAATTACTCTGCCCGGATCTGTATTTTTCGCTTTTGTAGCAGTCCTCCCGATGATATTGATACAGAAATTCAATCTTCCGTTTTATTTCGGCGGAACTTCGATACTGATTGTCGTCGGCGTCATCCTCGACACTATGCGGCAGGTTGAAGCCCAGCTAATGATGAGACATTACGAAGGATTTTTAAGTAAAGGCAAAATAAGAGGCAGAAGGTAGATATTGTCCAAAAATGAAGAAAAGATAGTGGCGTTCATCGGTCCCCCCGGAGCAGGCAAAGGGACTCAAGCCTCACAGCTGAAGTCCAAGAAAGGTTATTCAGTGATAATTGCGGGAGACATATTGAGAGCTGAAGCGGAAAAGAAAACAGATTTCGGGATTAAGTTAAATAACACTATGTCGTCAGGAAAGCTGGTTTCAGATGATATCGTAATCGAAATAATCGGGAAGGCAATTGATCGAAATGGCGGAAGTTCCTCAGTGACGATCATAGACGGTTTTCCGAGAACAATTGCCCAGGCGCAGGGACTGGACGAAATTCTTTCTGAAAAGGGAATGGGGCTCAACAAAGTATTCTATTTTGAGGTAAGCGATAAAACAGCTGTTGAAAGAAATTCGAATAGAAGATATTGCCCTTTATGTAAAAAAGTGTATAATCTCAGGACTGACAAACCGGCAAAAGATGGAATTTGCGGTGTCTGCGGAGCCCGTCTTGTAATCAGGGAAGACGACAAACCTGAAGTTATTATGGACAGGCTTAAGGTTTACCAGGAACAGACAGCCCCTCTTCTCGATTATTACCGCGAAAGAGGAATTCTAACTAAAGTAAACGGAGAAAAAGGTAAATCGGAACTGATGAAAGATTTGGAGTATGAGCTTAATGATTGAAGGCAAAGGCAGAAAAGGTATTCAGATATCGGGAATAGTGAAGGAAGTTCTCCCGGGTCTGAAATACAGAGTGATGATTGAAAACACGCAGCATCTCGTCCAGGCATATCTTTCCGGAAGGATGAGAATAAACTATATAAAAATATTACCCGGCGACAAAGTCACACTCGAACTGTCTCCCTATGATATGACAAAAGGCAGAATAATATACAGGCAGAAATAAAGGGGAAAAAATGAAAGTCAGGGCTTCGGTTAAGAGAATTTGCAAGGACTGCAAAATAATACGAAGAAACAATGTCGTAAGGGTTATATGTAAAAAAAATCCCAAGCATAAGCAGAAGCAGGGATAGGAGGTGATCTTTGGCTAGAATATCCGGTATAGACCTTCCGAGAAATAAGAGAGTTGAAGTCGCTTTGACATATATCTATGGGATAGGGCTCAAAACATCTCAGACGGTGTTAAAGGCGGTTGAAATCAATCCTTCTTTGAGAACAAATGAGCTGACGGAAAAAGACATAGAAAAAATAAGAAGATACATAGACGAAAATATGAAAGTTGAAGGACAGCTCAGGGCAGATGTGGCTCAGAATATTAAAAGACTAAAAGAGATTCAGTGTTACAGAGGCATGAGGCATGCGAGAGGACTGCCCGTGAGGGGTCAGAGAACGAAGACAAACGCGAGGACGAGAAAAGGACCCAAAAAGGGCGCGGTTGCCGCAAAAAAAGTCGTTTTGAAGAAGTAATGCCAATGATACTAATTAGGAGGATAAGTGTCTGCTAAGAAGGTAAGATCCGAGAAAAAGACCAAGAAAAAAGTTAAAGTCGACACAAACGGCGTCGCTCATATACATTCCACATTCAACAATACTATAATAACTCTGACCGATATGAATGGAGCTACAATAAGCTGGGCGTCGTCGGGAACCTCCGGTCAGAAAGGCTCGAGAAAAGGCACTCCTTTCGCCGCCGGAGAAGCCGCAAAAGATGCGTCGAAAAAAGCCATGTCGCTCGGATTGAAAAGAGTCGAAGTGTGGGTTAGAGGTCCCGGTCCCGGAAGGGAATCGGCTATTAGATCTCTTGAAGGTTCAGGGCTCGAAGTGACTCTTATAAAAGACATAACGCCAATACCGCACAATGGTTGCAGACCGCCCAAAAAGCGCAGAGTATAAAACAGGGGAATATTTCTATGTCAAGATACACAGGTCCTAATTGCAGGCTTTGCAGAAGAGAGAGCGTAAAACTTTTTCTTAAGGGAGAAAAATGTTTTACGACGAAATGCCCTATGGAGAAAGAAACTGTAAAAGCACCGGGAGTTTCCATGGGGAGAAGACGCAGAAAGATGAATCTTTACGGCGATCAGCTCAGAGAAAAACAGAAAGTGAAAAGACAATACGGCGTGCTCGAAAAGCAATTCAGAAATTATTTTGAAGAAGCTTCAAAACAAAAAGGTGTGACGGGGACTATACTCCTTCAGCTGCTGGAGAGACGCCTTGACAATGTTGCCTATAGGGCTGGGTTGGCGCCTTCGAGGAAGTCCGCAAGGCAGCTCATCAGGCATGGCCACGTAATGATAAACGGAAAAAAACTTGATTATCCGTCATATCAGGTCAAAATCGGCGATCTCATCGAAATCAAAGAGAAAAGCAAGTCTCTCGATATAGTGACGCAGTCCCTGGAATCGAGAAAACAGAGAGGTATCCCCAGCTGGATTTCTCTCGATTTTGAAAAAAAGAAAGCTGTTTTCAACACAATTCCGGAGAGAACAGACCTGCCTCCGGACATAAGGGAACATTTGATCGTAGAGCTCTATTCGAAGTAAAAGGGGAACATAAATGAAGTTAAAACCAATTCAGATACCAAAGAGCGTCTCGATCGAAGAGGAAAGAACTGATTACGGGAGGTTTTCTCTCGAGCCTCTTGAAAGAGGATTCGGCTTTACTCTGGGAAATGCATTGAGGAGGATTCTTCTTTCTTCAATACAGGGAACAGCTATCACGAGGATTAGAATTGACGGTGTCGATCACGAATATGTTCCTGTCCCTGGAGTTATGGAAGATGTAATTGAGATAGAACTCAGGTTGAAAAAAGTCAGGCTGAAAGCCGACTGTGATCTGCCCGTATCTCTCGAACTTAAGAAGAAAGGACCCTGCGTTATTAAAGCGGGTGACATTTGGACACCCGCGGGTATCAAAATCGTCAATCCGGAAGTTGAGATATGCTCTTTAGGCAGAAACGCTGAAATCAGAATGGAGATGGAAGTCACCTCCGGAACAGGATATTGTCCCATAGAAAGACTTAAGACTAAAAATGCGCCTCTAGGGACAATATTTCTCGACGCTGTCTTTTCTCCTGTATCAAAAGTGAACTACTCGGTAGAAAACACGAGAGTCGGAAACAGAGCCGATTACGATAAACTCGTTCTTGAAATATGGACAGACGGAACAATTAAACCTTTAGATGCGCTTTCACATTCAGGTAAGATATTGAAAGACTATTCTGCGGTTCTTATAAATTTTGAAAAAGAACCCGAGATAATAGTAGAAGAAGAAGTGGACGAAGAAAAGAAAAGGATGAAAAAACTGCTGTCTCAGAAAGTCGAAGAGCTCGAACTTTCAGTCAGGGCGGCTAATTGCCTTAAAGAGGCAAAGCTCAGAAATCTCGGAGATCTCGTCCAGAGAAGCGAACAGGAAATGCTGAAATACAAGAATTTCGGTAAAAGGTCTTTGCAGGAACTCATAAAGGTTCTCGAAACGAAAGGACTGAGGTTCGGGATGGATGTGAGCGAATATTTGGAACCCGACGAAACGGAGAAATCAGATGAGACATAAACTAAAAGGAAGAAGGCTCGGAAGAAACGATTCTAACCGAAAAGCCCTCCTGAGAAATGCTGCGAGCTCCTTGTTTCTTCATGGTAAGATAAGGACTACGAAGTCTATAGCTAAAGAGCTGCAGCCTTATGTCGAAAAGATAATCACTAAAGCTAAAACCGACGATTTCAACGCGAGAAGATATGTTGCAAGACTTGTCTTCGGAAAGGAAACCGTAAAAAATCTTTTCGACAAAGTAATGCCAGAAATGAAAGAAAAAGACGGCGGATACACGAGAATTTACAACCTTGATTTCCGCCTCGGCGACAACGCGAGGATGGCTTTAATAGAACTTTCTTCATATAAGGAAGAAAAAGCTGAGAAAAAGGATAAGAAGCCTACCACGAGAAGAGGCGGAAGAAAGACGAAAAAAGAAGAGAAAGATAAAGAAAAAAAATAAACTTAATCCATGTTAATTAAAAGGCGCTTTTTAGCGCCTTTTTTTGTGCCTGACTCTATATTTGTGCGGAATCAACTTTACTTTTTTTATCCCTATGAAAAACAGAATACATTACAGGAACGACTATTAAAGTGACTAGAGTAGAAAACAAAAGACCGCCAAGGGCGGTTGTGGCAAACGGCGACCATATCTCATGACCCTGTTTTCTTGAAACAGCGAGAGGCATCAAAGCAATTACCGTTGTCAAAACAGTCATTAGAACAGGCCTAAGTCTTGATTTGCCGCCTTCTTTAACAGCTGCAAGAACCGGTTTTCCTGAGTTTTTTAATATATTCATCCTGTCTATCAGCACTATCCCGTTGTTTACAACAATTCCCATAAGCATGATAACGCCTATGGAAGTTATCATGTTCAATTCATTACGGGTCAATAAAAACGCGAGGATGACTCCGGTGAAAGTGAAAGGAATGGAGAACATGATTATGAAAGGGTCTCTGAAAGAGCCAAATTGAGCGCACATGACCATATAGACGAGAATTATGCCTATGATGAGAGCTGTTGCCAGATCTGTAAAAGTTTCTTTCTGCTCCTGTGTCTGTCCGGCAATTTGCGCGTTTACACCGTCTGGAATATCCATGTTCCCTATCATTCGCGAAAGTTCAGAGGAGATTTGTCCCATTGATTTTCCAAACAGCGAGAGCATTACAGTTACTGTTCTTGTCCTGTCTTTTCGCGTTATCTCAATCTGAGCATAATGCCTTTCGATGACGGCTATATCGCCTAAAGCCACCTGCTTGCCTAATGCAGTAGTCAAAACAATGTCCTTCAGTTTTTCCGCGTTGTCTTTGGACTGCTCTTCGTATGTTATGAAAATGGGTCTGTGTGTGTCCCTAATCACGATATATCCGGCTTCCTGTCCGTGAAGGGACTGCCTAATCTGCATGGCGATCATCATGGGCGTAAGACCAAGGGAAAGCGCCTTGTCTTTGTCAATAACTATTCTGAGTTCGGGTCTTCCGTTGTCTGTTGTCGAAGTTACATCAGCTACTCCCTGAATTGTTTTTGCCGATTGGGCGATTGTCAGGGCGGTTGCGTTGATTTCAGCAAGATTTTCTCCCGAGATTTGTATTTCAATTTCTTTTGTTCCGCCGAGTAGAAGCTGAAGCATTATAGACTGACTGCTGACAGAGTATTTTGAAATATTGGGAATATCGGCTATCCGCTCCCTCAGAAGCTTGGCAATTTCTTCCGAAGATACTTCTCTTTTCTCAATAGGCTTTAGCCGGACAAGTATAGTTGCAATATTGCTGCCTTCATCAAATCCTGCAGTGGATAAAAGCCCTTTTTCATCCTGGCCTTCAATCGAAAAAGCTATAATTTTATCTTTGACGACTTCATCTATAGTTTCAAATACCTGTTTTGTGACATTTTCTGTCTCTTCGAGCGAAGTTCCCGAGGGCGTATTGATTATAATGGTCAGTTCACCAGTGTCGATGCTTGAAAAATATCCTGTTCCTACAAACGGGACAAGAAGTAGAGAAAGAACAAAAATTGTCCCTGACGAGGCGAGGACAGCATACTTGTGCCTGAGCGCAAAATCAAGAATTCTTGAATAAAAAGATTCTGTAGAGTTAAATGCTTTTTCAGAATATCTATAAAACTTGCTGTCCTTTTTATTAATCGTCTTTTCCTTTTCGAGCTTTGAAGTGAGCATGGGTGTCAGAGTCAATGCCGTGATGACTGAAGATCCGATTGTTACTATGATGACAAAAGCGAGCTGTTGAAATAATATTCCTACAAGCCCCCTGACGAAAATCAGCGGCAGAAATACAATAACAGTAGTAAGTGTAGCCGCGATGACAGCCGGCGCCATTTCTTTTGCTCCATTTATGGAAGCCTGTTTCATGTCTTTTGATTTTTCTCTGTGCTTGTCGATATTTTCTAGCACCACGATAGCGTTGTCGACGATCATGCCGATAGCTACGGCAATGCTCATAAGAGATACAGCGTTGAAAGAATATCCAAAGGCAAAAAGACCTATGAAGACAATCACTATTGAAGCCGGAATTGATAGAGTGACGATGAGGCCCGGTATCAATTTTCTCAGGAAGAAGAAGACCACAATCACAACTGCAATCAGGACTATTAAGATAGTCTGCTCTAAATTGCCGATTATGTTCGTTATATTAGACGAATAATCCTGGACTAGCTCAATTTCGACTCCTGGAGGCAGATCTTTTTTTAACCTTTCAATGGTTTGTTTTACGCTTTTTGAGACTTGCACAGAATTGGCTCCGGATTGCTTCATGACGACAAGTATTACGCCTTTTTGACCGTCGACCATGGATGAAGAAGTTGACGCTGAAATTGTGTCTCTGACTGAAGCTATGTCCCTGAGCCTGATGATGTTTCCGTTCTGGACAGATACGGGAGCAAGAGCGATTTCTCTTATTGATGAAAGGTCGGCAGGGACTGAAACAGACCAGTTCATTGTCCCAATATCCGTATTGCCGGCGGGGATAGTGATGTTCTGCAAACCTAGAGCGTTTTTTATCTGCTCAATGGATATACAGTATTTTCTCAGGTCAGAAGGCCTTATTGTTATCAGTATTTCTTTCTGCGGCAGATTTAAGGTCAATACATTGGCGACCCCCTCAGATCTTTGGATCCTATCCGATATCAGGTTGTTGACAACATCATCTATGTCTGTCATGTTTTCGGGATATTTTATACCGAAATAAAGTATCGGGTAGTGACCCGTGGATATTTTCATTATTCTGGGTCTTTTAGCGTCCGCGGGAAGGTTTTCCGCTGCGAAATCGACAAACTCTCGGATATCCGAAGAAGCTGAGTTGATGTCAGTCCCATAGTTAAATTCGAGCTGTATGATTGAAATGTTGTCTTTTGACCAAGAATTGATATGCTTAATGCCCGGCGCGCCGGCGAGCACTTCTTCCAAAGGTTTAGTCACAAGCCTCTCAACATTTTCGCATGATGCACCGGGGTAAACTGTAAGAACCGTAAGTTGAGGGATTTCAATATTCGGGAACATGTCCTGGGGTATCCTTGTAAGGCTGAAAACACCGATAACTACAAGGGCGAGATAAAACATCAGCGTCATGTATGGCCTTTTCACGGCAATGTCAATAAAGTTCATCTTATAATTTGGACTTTGTCGCCGTCTTGAAGAGTCCTCGCGCCCCTGTTGGCAATTGTGTCCCCCGGATTAATGCCTGAAAGAACTTCCCAGAGCCCGTTTTCAATGGAAGCTACCACAACAGGCCTTCTTCTGGCTTTTCCGTTTTGAATCACAAACACGTAATAATCTTCATATGTGTCTTCTGTAACCAGCGCTTCCTCGGGAATGACAGCAGAAATTCTATCCCGAAGTTTTATAGAAACACGGGCATACATTCCCGGTTTCAGCGTCAAACCGGGGTTGTCTATAAGAATTTGAACTTCGAAAGTTCTCGAAGACTCGTCTATGAAAGACCCTTTGTTGCTGATATATCCCGTCCAGACTTTGTCAGGGAAAAGATCGGGGATTATTTGCGCTTCCTGGCCTGTAAAAACATCATTGTAATGCCGTTCAGAGATATTACCGGCCACTTTGACTGAATCTATAGCCGAAAGTGTGATTATGCCTCCTCCTTTTACCCTGTTTAATGATATTTCGGGAGTGAAAGTAAAAACCTCACCCTCTTCACACGAAATTTGGGCTATTATCCCCTTAAAAGGCGCGTAAATGTAGGCGGCTCTCGCAGACATGTCTCTTTGCGCCGATGCGCTTATATATACGGCTTCAGTTCTTTCAAGCTGCTGGAGAGATATCGCGGAATTTTCATAGAGGTTTTGAGCGCGGATGTAATCTGATTTTGCGGCTTCGTATTGAGCCTGAGCCTGAGTGAGCATTTCGCCGGATAAAATAACAAGCAGTTGGCCTTTATCTACGGAATCTCCCTTTTGGACCAAAATTCTCTCGATTCTTCCGGGTGTCGAGGGTGAAAGCCTTGCCTCTCTTCGGGCTGAAATATTTTGTGAAAATACGATTGTTGAAACCATGGGTTTGAATTCAACAACAGTCACGGTAATTCTTTTGAGTTCTTCTTGAACTACGTCATTTGAGTCTTTTGAAGTGCAGGAGAAAAAAAATAAGAGCAAAAAAATGTATAAAAAAATAAACTTCAATTTGCCACCTCCGTCAACGGTGAAAATATTCCGGTTGAATCAAGAACGCCTAAGCTTCTCTTCAGTTCAACGAAACAGAGGACTAGGTCGGCTTTGGCTGAAATGAAGTCGGTTTGAGCTTCGGATTTCAGCAGATACGCGTCAAGAAGTTCAGAGTTCGTAATAACTCCGTTGTCAAAGCGCAGTTGGGAAAGTAATAAGTATTCCTCGGCAGAGGCGAGTTTTTCAGAGGAAGTTTTCAGCTTTTTTTCGGCAAGTTCGAGTTCGAGAATATTTTTTCTGATTTCGAATTCAACTATTTCTCTCGCGGACAAAAGGTTTTCTCTTGCCATTGCGACAGACGAAGACGATGCTCCGACCTGTGCCGCTCTGCCGAACCCTTCGAAAATACTTAAATTGAAATCAATCCCGAGAATCCAGCCTGTCTCCCATTCGTTTTCAAGCTCAAAATCGGGATTACTGGCTCTCAATGAAGCGAAAAAATTGACATCAGGAAAAAATCTCGCGAGAGAAATGTCTTTTCTCTTGACAGCGGCTGAAAGGTTAAGCTGTGCGATTGAAAGTTCACCTCTCTTTGCCAGTCCGGTTTCGACAAGGATATTTTCGTCAAGTTTTCCAATATAAATGTCAGGGAAAGAATCGTCTAAAAATATTTCCGTTGTCATTTCGAGACCTGCCAGTCTGCAGAGATTTATCTTTGACAATATCAGGGCGTTTTCCGCCGCCAGAAGAGCCAAGAGAGCGTTCTCGTGATGAATTTTGGTTTTTTGAAAGTCGTTTTCTATCAAGACTCCGTTTCTGTATAGATTTTCAACGTCTTTGAGGTGACTTTTTATCGCCTGCTCGTAGTTTTGAGCGGATAAAAGGAGTTCTTTTGCCCTGAAATATTCAGAGCATGCTGCGACGCATTCCAAAAGGGTGTTTTGACGGGTGATTTTGACATATTCATCGGCGCTCTCTCTCAACAGTGAGCTTATTCTGTAATTGTTATAGATTTTTCCTCCCCAGAAAACCGGCTGGATGAGAGAGATTGAAGCGGTTTTGAAATCTTCTTTGGAGAAAGCTATGAAAGTGTCAATGGCAGGCGTTATGCCTATTATCTGTGAAGGGTTTTGCGCCGAAAAAACAGGAAGGGAAGGAACAGAGAGAAGGGTTCCGAAAGGTCTGTCGATTTTAGTATAATTGAAGTTTGCCCGGATAACCGGAAGCATGTTTCCAAAAGCGGCTGCTTCCGTGTTTCCGGCTATATCGGAATCCAACTCAGCGCATCTTATCTCGTGGCTGTTTTCAAGGCTCATGCGGATAAATTCTTGGATATCGAGGACTGTCAAAGAAACCGAGATTAGATAAAATATAAAAAGAATCTTCATTTCAAAAGATCCTTGTTTGATTGGTATATTTTATTCATAAGATCTAGAGACAGAATTTTTTCATCTTCATTGAGGCATTTTAATATTTTTATGGCAAAATCTCTGTGAAGTTTCCTGCGGAGAGCGAGGACGCTTTTGCCTTTTGATGTAGTCTCGATTAAATGAATTCTCGCGTCTTTGGATGAAAGTTTTTTTCTAACCAGTCCTTTTATCTCAAGCGCCGAAATTTGATTAGAGACTGTCGGTTTTTTAACAGACAGTTTTTTTGCAAGAGTTGTAATCGTGCATGATGACATTGAACTGATTAAAGTGAGATATAGGAGCTGTTTTATTGTGAGGTTATGGGCTTCGGGTTTTTTTATGTAGTCGCTTTCAAAACAATCGAGCAAGCCCGAGAAATTTAACACCACTTGTTCAAGCCGGTCATTGTATTCCATCGCTTTCTCCATTTATCTTCAAAT
>JAFGIG010000111.1 GCA_016929715.1 Caldifarciminota bacterium | reverse complement strand
TTTTTTTATAATTTAATCAGCGGTTCTTCTGATTTTGGACAGCCCTTGCTCCGCTTCTTTTTGATGATAGCGACCGCGACAATTGTGATTACTATGAGGGTTGCAAGAGCCAAAATTGGCATGACGACGGACAGAACTGACAAAACCATTGAAATAACTGTCTCGCCTGTGTTGACGACCGAGTTTGCCGACCCACCGGTGACTGTCGAGGAAAAACCCCTTATCATGGACGTAGCGCTCTGAATAGTCACAGCGACTCCCCCGCCCGCTATGACTGCCATTGTCCATTTAAGGAATGGATGGACTTCGACGGCGCATGATGCAGTCAATACAGCTCCTGCGACAAACGAAATCGGTATTGCTGCGGAGTCGAGAATGTTGTCTATAAAAGGGACGTAATACGCCGCAATTTCAAGAACCGTTGCCACAGCAAAGGCTACCAAAGCCGGAGTCGAAGAAACCCATAAAAATCCCGGCGACAAGGCTAACAATCCGGTCTTTGCCGCAATACTCAATACAAGGAACGGCACGAATATCCTGAAGCCACAGGAAGCGCTTAGGCCCACACCTATGAGAACGCCTAATACAATATGCAAAACTTTTTCCTCATATGATCATCTGTGATTTTTTTCTATCCAGCCAATAATGTCGGAGACAACATTTTGGGAAACATAGTTAGGAATGAGATATTCATCTGGAGTGACTTGCCCTTCACCGTCCATAAAGTTGTGGTTAAGGCCGGGGTAAGACTTGAACGAAAAATTATTCAAGTGTCCGAGGTTGTTCTTCCATCCCATGAAATCCTCCATGGTCACCTGGTAGTCACGCTCGCCCTGGATGATTAGAACAGGTTTTTTTATCTTTTTGGCCTCGGCAATCTGATTATAATTTTTCAGGTATAGCCAGTATGCCTGCGGAATTCCGAAAGGCAGGTCTTCGTTCGATATCAGGGTGTCTTCGGAAATTTTATTCAGATTTACCATTTTCAAGTTCAAGGTGTCTAAAAAGAGGCTCTCCTCCATAGTGAAGGAATCGAGGTTGAATATATATATCAACTGCTCACGGGTCAGTTCGGCGAGACCTCTCGTGTTACCTGCCATGATTATGAATCCGCCGATATAGGGGGTTTTGGATGCTATAGCCGGGATTGCCATACCGCCCAAGCTGTGGCCTGCAATGAATATCGCCGATGAATCGACGCCTTCATTTTCTATTAAGTATTCCGCAGCGCTTATCGCGTCTTCTATTGTCTCATGTTCAAGAGTTACATCGTCGTTTATTTTCTGGGGATAGACAAATGTCCTCTTGTCGTATCTCAAAACAGCGATTCCCGCAGTCGCAAGACCCCAAGACAGATCCCTGAAGAATTTGTTGGGACCTAAAGTCGCGTCTCTGTCGTTGGGTCCGGATCCATGGACGAGAATTAAGACAGGAAAATTTTCAGAGTTTTTCGGTGTCGTGTATGTTCCAGGCAAGATCCATTCCCCTTCTCCGATGTTGACTGATTTTTCATCAAAAGACAGAGTGTCTATGTAAGCAGGCAGAGGTTTGAGATAAGAGCCCTGCAAGGGATATGCGAAAAATCCCGCCACTTTTTTCTCTGAATCAAATACTACTTTAACTTCCACTTTGCATTTGGAAAAGTCGTAAATCAGAAAGACAATCTCGTAACCATCCACAGTTTCAGTCCTCATTTCGACGAGTTCTCCAAATTCACCGAATCTGACTTTCACATTCTCCCATGAACTGTTCATCAGTTCCTCGCCGAACACTTCTGTCATGGTTGAGTCTAATAATTCCGAGACATTTTTGTAATCTCCGTCATTTACGAATTCGACAAATTCAACAGCAATGGTCTGGATGTCTTTTTGTTCTATTTCTGCTGGTTTTTGAGAGCAGGAAACTAAAGTTAAAATGCAAAGAAGAAAAAGCAATGTCCTGATTTTCATGTTTTATTCCTTTCTTAATCTTTTAATTGCGCTTTCGAGTATTTTCAATATCAAATCATTATAATCCATCTTCACTAATTCCGCAATAATCGGCAGGTCTGAACGCAGAGGATTGAGACCGGGGAGCGGGTTTATCTCCAGAAATTCTATTTCGCCTTCTGCGTTTTCCCTGAAATCCACCCTCGCGCAGTCCCTGCAGGAAAATGCTGTCCAGGCTTTCATCGCTAGTTCAGCGCAGTTTTTGGCTTTTTTGCCTTCGACAATTTCATAGCGGACTCTTGTCTCGAATTTTTCCTTGTTCGAGTAAGAATATATGCTCCCCTCGGCGTTGTCGTTGAAAATTACTTCGGCGGTTCCTATTATCTGAACGCCTTCTGAGTTTTCCAAAAGAGCCGTAGTGTATTCCCTTCCGCATAAAAATTTCTCAACTATGACCGGCTGGCTGAAAAATTCTGCAAGCCTTTTGCATTCATTTTTCAGTTCTCCGAAATCATTGACTATGGACTTCGTTGAAACTCCTTTGCCTGAACCCTCGGCGGCCGGTTTTACGAAAAGAGGGTATTTCATTTTCCGGGCATAATCCGGGATATTTTGTCCATGAGAAACTACAAAAAAATCAGGTGTCGGAATGTTATGGTGCCACGCTATTATCTTGGCGGTTGGTTTGTCAAGCGTAGCCGCCATAGTCAGAGGTCCTGAAAATGTGTATTCTATCTTATAATGGTCGAGTAAAGCGGGGACAAGCGCTTCTCTGCCGGTTCCTCTTATACCCTCGGAAATATTGAAAACTACATCCCACCTCTTCCCACACGCCAGAGCTTCTATGAGTTTTTTTACACTGCCGACTCGCTCAACTTCAAATCCTGCGCTCTTGACAGCTTTTTCTATGGCTTCGATGGTGATGTCGCTGTCGAGTTCGGCTGTCTCTTCTTTTGAATATCCTTCGGCGAGGTATTCATCTCTCAGATCGTATGTCATGCCAACTATCACAAGAGTTCAGTATTTGTAGGTCTTGCCCATGAAATTGAGGAAGGTGAACTCACCGTTTTCTTCAGTCCCGATATAATCCGGCAAAAGGGCAATTTTTCCTCCTCCTTTCGGGAGGTCTACAATATAATTCGGAACAGCGAGGCCGCTGGTAAAACCCCTGAGATTTTTCATTATTTCGAGGCCTTCTTGAATTTTTGTCCTGAAATGGGATGTCCCCAGCACTTTGTCGCATTGGTAGAGATAATACGGTCTGACTCTGACAGACAGAAGCTTTTGAAACAAACTTTTGAGGGTTATTGGCGAATCATTTATTCCCTTGAGAAGAACAGTCTGACTCGAAAGAGGAAATCCGCCGTCGGCAAGATGTCTGCAGGCGGCTGAAGTCTCATCGGTAATCTCGTCAGGGTGGGTGAAATGAATGTTGATATAGAGAGGGTTGTATTTTTTCAGCATTTTGACAAGTCCTGAAGTAATTCTCTGAGGAAGGACAGCAGGCACTTTTGTTCCTATTCTTATTATTTCTACATGAGATATCGCCCGTATTCTCAATATCACTTTTTCGAGAGTTTCGTCGGGTAGAGTGAGGGGATCACCTCCGGATATTATCACATCTCTTATTTCATTGTGGTTTTTTATGTATTCAATCCCTTCCTCAAACACCTGATTTCTGTTGTCGCATTTGTGGTTTTCTCCGACGAACCTCGACCTCGTGCAGTATCTGCAGTATGTCGAGCAGAAACCGGTCACGAGAAACAGGACTCTGTCAGGGTATCTGTGGACGAGATTCTCTACGGGACTCTGAAGTTCTTCGGAAAGAGGGTCTTTTTGCTCGTCCGGAGAGATGAGGGATTCAGCCGAAGACGGGACAACCGATCGGGTCAGAGGGTATGAAATATCCTTGCCGTTGAGAATACTCGCGTAATAGGGAGTTATCCTCAAGGGCAGAATGCTCTGGTTTTCTTTTATGAATGCGTATTCATCTTCTGTCAGATTCACGAATTTGACGAGTTCTTCGGCGGATTTAACGCTGTTTTTGACCTGCCATTTCCAGTCGTTCCATTCTGATATGCTGATTTCGGGATAATATTTTTTTATGAATTTCAGACGCTTTGAAGATAATCTTCCGTAACCGTGCTCTCTCTTTGAATACTTTGCAAGTGCGGTGAGATAATCGTCGATGTCATAAAATGCACATTCTTCTTTCAGACTTTGCGAAGGAGGTTCGCTGTCTTCATTTTTTACCGCATCTTCCGTCGAACTAGGAGGTTCCGTCTCTTCGATGACTTCAGTCTTTTTTTCCAATTTACTGCTCCTTTAAAAATTTAAGCATATATAATACTTTTTTTACAAAAGTAAAGAGGAATTTATCAAATCGCTTGCCTTTAATTTCGATAAATATTATCATAATCTTGTGGCGAGAAAGAGAAGCTATTCAAAGATATTGATGAATGTTTTGGATTCGACGGATTCCCATCCGTCTGCTATTGAATTATATAATTTACTCAAACCCCATCATAAAAACCTCAGTCTTGCTTCCGTCTATAGAAATCTCGATTATCTTGTCAAAAACGGAGAAATCGTCAAATTGACCATTTCCTGCGGATTTGAGAGATATGATGCCGACACATCACTCCACGGGCATTTCGTCTGCCTTAAATGCGGCGCTCTCGTAGATTTTCAAGTCTGCACTGAGGATTTGCCACTATACCGTGAAATGGAGAAAAAAAAATCATATAAAATAATAAGAAAGTTAGTTATAGCGGAGGGCTACTGCCCCAACTGCTCTGATTCCGAATAAAATATTATCACAATAAAAAGGAGGAAACATGGGTATAAAAGGAACTATGACAGAAAAAAATCTTCTGAAATCATTCGCCGGAGAATCACAGGCGAGAAACAGATACGATTTTTTTGCGAAAGCGGCTAAAAAAGAGGGGTTTGAAAAAATAGCCTCCATTTTCGAAGAAACCGCCCGCCAGGAAAAAGAACACGCGAAGCGTTTTTTTAAGTTTCTCGAAGGAGGACCTCTAGAGATAACGGCTGTTTTCCCAGCCGGTAAAATAGGCTCCACGCAAGAAAACCTTTTGGCGTCGGCAGAAGGTGAACTCGAAGAACATTCAATTTTATATCCTGAATTTGCGAATACTGCAGAGGAAGAAGGTTTTAAGGATATAGCCCTTGTCTGGAGAAACATTTCGGTGGCAGAAAAATTTCACGAGAAAAGATACAGAGAACTCCTCGAAGAGATAAAATGCGGCGATATGTTCTGTAAAAACGAAAAAGTCGTCTGGAGATGCCTCAACTGCGGCTTCGTCCATGAAGGAAAAGAAGCGCCCCAGAAATGCCCGGCTTGCGATCATCCTCAAGCATGGTTTGAAAGACTTTCCTGAGCTGGAGGGCTTATGCAGAAAGCGGTAAAAATATCGGATAGAGTTTTCTGGGTCGGCGCCGTCGACTGGAGCCTAAGGTATTTCCACGGCTACAGCACGAATTTCGGAACCACATACAACGCCTATCTTGTCCTCGCAGACAAGATCACTCTTGTTGACACTGTCAAAAAGGGCTTTGAAAACGAAATGATGTCGAGGATAAAATCAGTTATCGATCCATCGAAAATCGCATATATAGTTTCAAACCATTCCGAACCCGACCACACCGGATCTCTTCCTGAAACTTTTCTGGCCGTATCGCCTGAAAAAGTTTTTGCATCACAGGCAGGAACTAAAACTCTTAAAAATTTCTTTCCGTCTCTGGACGTTCAAGCGGTTCAAGACGGAGAAAGCCTCGACATAGGCGGAGCCAGGCTCAGCTTTTACACTACACCTATGCTTCACTGGCCTGACAGCATGGCGACGCTGTTAAACCCCGATAAAATCCTTTTTTCCCAGGACGCCTTCGGAATGCATCTTGCCTCTTCCGAGAGGTTTGACGACGAACTGCCCAAGGAAGTATTAGTTAAAAGATCCGCCGAATATTACGCGAATATAATTACTCCTTACGGCAAAAAAGTCTCCGAAACACTTGAAAGACTCGTTTCTCTGGAATTCTCCTGCGTCGCGCCGGATCACGGACCTGTATGGAGAGATATGACCTGTTTTTCAGAAATTCTGTCTCTGTATTCAAAATGGTCAAAACTCGAAAAAAAGAAAAAAGCCGTTATTGTATATGAGACCATGTGGAAGAGCACCGAGATTATGGCGAAGCATTTTGAAGACGGTCTGCGCCAAAGCGGCATTCACACCGCCGTCGTGAACATGCAGTCGGGAAACAGAAGCGACCTCGCTTCTGAACTGCTCGAGTCCTCGGCTCTTTTGGCGGGTTCTCCGACAATAAACAACAACGCTTTCCCTTCTCTCTTTGACTGCCTTTCATACGCCAAGGGGTTGAAGTTCGGGGTGCCATACGGAGCGGTATTCGGCTCCTACGGCTGGAGCGGCGAAGGAACGGGACAACTCAAAGCGTATCTTGAATCCATGTCAATTAATGTAATCGCGGAAATCAAAGCGCAATACAGACCTGATGAGGGGACACTTGAAAAATGCTTCGAAGCCGGGATAAATATCGGACAAAAAATAAACGAAGGTTTGGGTTGATTTTAGATAATACTAAAAATCAAGAATTAAGATATCCACCACAAAAAAATATGAATACATATTTTTTTTC
>JAFGIG010000018.1 GCA_016929715.1 Caldifarciminota bacterium | reverse complement strand
GGACCGTTGAATTCATTTTCATACAAAGTGGAATTGAAACATTCATATTACCAGAATGTTAAACTTCTTATGGAGTCAAAGGCATTTTACGGATTGATGACAGACCATCCGGTGATTATGACGAATTCTCTGAGGGACAGTTTGAAATATTTTTTGATCTACGGTATGCCTGAAGAAAAAGCGATCGGAATAATCACTAAGAACAACGCTGAAATCCTCGGTTTGGGCGAATCTCTTGGGACTGTTGAAATCGGTAAGACCGCCAGCCTTATAGTATGGGACAAAAACCCGCTTTCTCTGTCTGCTTTTCCGAAAGCTGTATTCGCAGAAGGCGAGAGAATAAGATAAAGAGCGTAATTTGAAAGCTGTCTTTACGCTTGTATTCTTTTTCTTCGGAGTCCTTAAGACGGATGTTCCTGATGAGTCCGTTTTTTTGAGATTGAAAACAGTAATGGCTGTCCTGAAAATTCATTCCGAAAGAGGGGAAATGCCGACTCAGGGTTTTCTTTATTATTTGGACCCGGCAGAATACATTCCACCCGATGAAAGTCTTCCCAGACTCGGTTCGAGAAGAGGGGACGACAACGGCATATCAGTTCAAAGACTGATCTACAAAGTCTCCTACAATACAGAGGCAGAAAAGATTGTTTTTAATATTGAATCTTTTTATCCGGCGAGAACCGGACGTCTCGGATTCGGTTTCAGGAAAAGATCGGGCAAAACTCCCACTGGTTTTTATTTTCTCGGAGATAATTATCTCTCTCCTGTGAAATATCAAAATCTTAGTTCTTCGCACCCCGGCGAAATAACGACTGGAAAAATCCTATTAGTTAACATAATGAGAAACGGCCGTTCGATTTACGAGGAAACAAGGGGTCAGAACAATCCTCTTCTCAGGGGGGTTATCGTCCACGGTTTCGGATTATCCCAAGACGAGGAAAAAGAGAATGACGAAGGATCGAGAGGCTGTGTCCATGTGACCGCTGACGGGATAATTGACATGGTTTCGACTTTGAGGCATAACAGAGGAAGAGTTTTGATTTTTATATCAGGCGCATCATTTGATTTCAGCGATCTGCCGGTCTATGAAAAAACATTATTCGATAGTCTGATCAGATAATAGAAAAGGTATTATAAGGGAGTTTCGATGAATCTGACCTTGTTTTTAGTTTTATTGTCTTCATACAGAGTGTTTTTCGATCCGGTTCTAATAACCCAAAATTATATCTTTGACAGGTTGGGTTTCAGGCAAATCAGCTCCGAAGTCCTTCCCGAAGCGGAGGACAGGTCTGTCGTAATAACTTTATCCGGAGACATAAACATGTCTTCGTCCAAAACCTTTGTCGATTCGTCGGGGGCGGTTTCAAGCAGAGGAGTTCTTCCTTTCGGATTATTCAGCGAAAATTTAGTAAACCGAATTGACGGAGACATCAACTACTGCAACCTTGAGACAGCTGTTCTCAACGACAATTCCCTCAGGCATGCGGATAAAAGCTTCTGCTTCAGAATGCACACAAAGGCTTTCGAACATCTTCTCGACCTTGGTTTCAACCTTTTTGGTCTTGCCAACAACCACATGGAGGATTACGGACCCAGAGGCGTTGTCCAAACCCTTGATAATATTTCAGGACTTACTCCTTATAAACAATATTATTTTGCCGGAGCCGGAAGAAATTACGAAGAAGCCGTCAGCCCTGCAATATTTGAAATCAAGGGACACGTATTTGCTTTTTCAAGCATCGGCATATCGGGACTGCCGGCTTCAGCAAACGGCCCCGGAGTTGCACTGACCTCTTTCTGCGACGATGTTTTGGAAAAACTTTCATCCGTTAGAGCCGATTACAGAATTCTCGCAGTTCACGCTGGTCAGGAGAGAAACGAATTTGTCACATATCTTCAGACTTCAATTTTCAGGAAAGCCCTTGACCAATACGGGATAGACCTCGTGGTGGGGACTCACCCTCACATTGTTCAGGGATTTGAATACAACGAAGGAAAATTGGGCTTTTACAGCCTCGGAAATTTCCTCATGCTCGGAGCGAGAGACATGTCCACTGTAGAGAATTCCCTTTACAGAAAGGACTTCGGCCTGTTTGTGAAGATTTATCTTTCAGACTCGCTTAAACTCGACTCAGTCACGGTGTCCCCTGTCTTTGATATGCATTACAAACCTTACTTTATAGAAGATTCTTTATCAGTTTGCAGAAGAATTGAATGGATGAACAAGATAAGCTCGGCTCCTTATATGAACCCAAGAACAAAAAAAGCGTTTTTCGACTGTGACGGAAACAGAGGCATCTTTATTCCCGGTTCTGATTAAGAGGGCTTTTTTACTTGGAAAAAGAGCGTTTTGAAAACTGAATTCCTGAAAAAAATTTCAGCTAAACAGAAAATATTTCAAGGCGCCACAATACTGATCGTCGTAGTTCTGAGTATTTTAATACTGCTTTTCCGGGACAGAATAGAAAACTTAAAAGATTACGGATATGTCGGGCTCTTTCTCGTTTCAGTTTTGAGTTCTGCGAGTATTTTCCTGCCTGTTCCGGGCTTGTTTCTCGTTATCACTTTCGGCGCGGTATTAAACCCGATTCTTGTCGGAGTGATTTCAGGAGTCGGTTCGGCTCTGGGTGAAGTGACAGGATATTTCCTGGGTTACGGAGGGAGAATAGCGGTAGAAGACGGGGTAAAATACGAAAAAATGTCGCGATGGATGAAAAAATGGGGCGGGTTGACAATATTATTTCTCGCGTTTGTTCCTAATCCATTGTTTGACGCCGCGGGAATAGTCTCAGGCGT
This sequence comes from Caldifarciminota bacterium, assembly GCA_016929715.1. GTDB lineage: Bacteria > SDB-A > SDB-A > SDB-A > SDB-A > JAFGIG01. The sequence goes on along the minus strand of JAFGIG010000018.1, from coordinate 7,563 downwards.
ATTAAAATACCCTCTTTGGAAATTTCTTCTTTTCAGCACTGCAGGCCGAATACCGAAACACATAATTTTTGCATATGCCGGTTTTTACGGTTTTTATTACTTTCTGTAAAAACATATTATTCCCGGGTTTCACGGGATTATTATTTATGATATCCTTTTTTATATATACTTAAATTGGAGCACTGTCGCTTGAGAAAACTTGTTCCTGAGACAATCCTTAATTCTTTCTCTGAAGGAAAAAGCGAAGGCAATTTTAATGCCTATATCCTGACGGCGGATATTTCAGGATTCACATCAATTACAGAGGCTTTAGCTGACAAATCGAGAGAAGGATCAGAGGTCATATCCGAAGCAATAAACTCTATATTCACTCCCGTAATTGAATTGATAATATCTTCACATGGATTTGTGTCCTCATTTGCGGGAGATTCATTTACATCTCTATTTCCAACTGATTTTATCCTAAAAGAAGATATTATCGTCACGGCGAAAAGAATAACTTTGCTTCTTTCCAAGACAAAAGAGATAAAGTCAAAATTTGGAAATTTCAGTTTTTCTGTCAAAGTTGGACTGGCAAAAGGGGATATATTTTGGAAAATAGTTCAAAGCGACGAACGCTCTTTGTTTTTTTTTCACGGTGAAGCCTTGAGAAAATGCGGCGATCTCATGAACGAGCCCCGGACAGCTGCAAATTTAGATTTTTTTGATGGAGAACTTTCATCTAATCTCGATACTGACGGGATTTTTTTCAAAAAGAGTGAAGAAGCAATACCTGTTCAAAAAGATTATGACGAAAAGTATTTTTTCGCTCTTAAAAACTTTTATCCCGAGAACATTTTCAGGATGAAAGAATCAGGGGAATTCCGAAACGTAGTAACCTGTTTTATATCTATTAAAGACGATTTTATAAACGATGTGAATGCAGCTCTTATAATTGAGACCGCATCAAAATACGGAGCTTACTTGAATAAAATTGATTTCGGAGAAAAAGGATGGATAGCTCTTTTAGTTTTTGGAGCACCGTCAGGAATCGAAAAAATGTCAAAAAGAGCGGTCAGTTTCTCTTTCGAGATACTTTATCTTCTCGGGGAAGCTGTCAGAATAGGCTTGACTTCGGGCACGGTGTACGCGGGATTCATAGGAAGCGATAAAAGGTGTGAATACACTGTGATAGGCTCAAGCGTGAATCTCGCTTCCAGAATATCTCAAATCGCCGAATGGGGTGAAGTATTTTCAGATAAAAATTTCTTTGAAGAATCCAGATTTTTTTGTTCGGCAAAAAAAGAGAAAAAAGAAGTCATTAAGGGTTTTGAAGGCAAGGAAACCCTGCTTTATTGCCTGAAAGAGCGAAAAGATATTTTCCAAAGTGAAATTTTTGAAGGCCCTTTCGTCTCGAGGGCGAATGAAATCGGAGAGTTGAAAAAAACATTCAGTATTTTAAGAGAAGGAAAACCCGCCGGAATCGTCCTCGTTGAAGGGCCGGCGGGGGTAGGGAAGACGAGATTTCTTAACCACGCGAAAAATACGCTTTTTAGAAAAGGAGAAGTGACGTGGTTAAGATCCGTCTGTGATGACCTTTTAAGAGCAAGTTTTCATCCGTTCACGGAATTATTGAAAAACTATTTCCAATGCGGAGAAAATTTCACTGAAAAGGAGAGAATAGAGAGCTTTGACAAGATTTTCGAAAATCACCTGTCTTCTCTGTCCGACAAAGGCGTGAAAGAAGAACTCAGCTTTGGCAGAATTTTTCTCTATGCTCTGCTCGGTTTTAAGGAAGGGTCGGAAGTCTATACAAGATATGACGCCAAAGCGGTTTATGATAACACAATAAACACTTTAATCCTTTTATTCAGGTCTTTTACCTTGTTAAAACCTCTTGTCCTCGAGATTGAAGATACAAACTGGATAGATCCAGATTCTCTGAAGTTGGTGAATTATCTGACAGCTGGATCGGAATCCTTTCCGCTGTGCGTCATAATGTCTTACAGAATTGTCCCGGGCAGGGGAGCTTCGCCCTACGTGATATCACATGACAACATTAATAAAATATCCCTCGGCGCGATAAATAGAAAAGACTCAAACATTTATATCACACAGAGGCTTAAAGAACTCTCAGGTAGCGATAAAAATTTTCCACAACAGCTTATTGACAGAATAACTCAAATAACTGAAGGCAATCCTCTTTTTATGGAGCAGATATTGCTGTTTTTAAAGAACAAAGGAAAACTGGCAAGTCCTGATCTGCCGATTGAAACCGAGTTTGAATTTCCCTCAAATATAAATTCCCTGATAATTTCGAGAATAGACTTGCTTAAATTCAGGCTGAAAGGTCTTGTAAAAGCGGCTTCGGTTCTCGGAAAAGATTTTGAAACGCGCGTTCTTGCAAGAGTAGCAGAGACATCCGATATTTCCGAATTTCTCGAAGAAGGAGAAAGAGAAACGATTTGGTCTCCGATGTCTTTGACTTTCTACGCTTTTCTGCATGCGATGATAAGAGAATGTGTCTATAGAATGCAGTTGATAAAAGACCTTAAGCTCCTGCACAAAAAAGCGGGGGAGGCTATAGAAGAGATGTTCTCTGCCGAGATAGAGGAAAAATATGAAGAGCTGTCCCATCATTTTGAGTTCGCCGAAGAAGAAGAAAAACACATTTTATATCTCTATAAATCCGCTGAAAAACTCGCATCAAGATACAGATACGCCGACGCGTCGGAATATTTCGGGAAACTATTCAATGTCTTACTCTCAGAAAATTTATCAACGGAAAACCCGATAGGCGCAGAGCAGCTCCAGGATATAGATAGAAAAACGCAAATGCTGGGTCCTGATGTAAAGTTTGAAAAGGTTCTTATAAATGCCGCCGAGATAGAAAGATTTCTGGGAAACTGGCAAAAAGCTGATGAATACTATTGTTTAGCTCTCGATATTTCAAAAAAGAAAAATGACTACTATATGAAAGCACTGGCTCAGCGAAATCTCGGTAGGCACATGCTGAATAAAGGCGAATACTCAGAAGCGCTCAAAATTCTCAGAGAAGCTGAAAAATATTTTAAGGAAAATAGCTTTGAAAAAGAACTGTCTCAGGTATTTGGTGATCTCGGATTTTTATACGCGAGCCAGGGCGATTACTCCAGCGCGATGAATTCATACGAAGCTCAAAGAAAAATCTGCGAGAAAAATTCAGACGAAAAAGGCTTGTCTCAGGTGATGCTCGATGAAGGAGTTGTCTATTGGAGACAGGGTTATATTGACAAGGCGATGAAAGCTTTTGAAAGACAACTTGAAATATCGAAAAAAATTCAGGATAAAAGACTTTACGCCAGAGCGGTGGGAAATATGGGTTTGGCTTTTGCCATGCAGGGAAAATTCGAAAATGCCAAAAAATGTCTTGAAGAAAATCTGGAAATGGTCAAAGAATTGGGAGACCGGGTGGAATTGTCAAAAACATACGGTAACCTCGGAGTTCTCAACAAAGACCTCGGGAATTTAAAAGAAGCCGAAAGACTTTTCAGCTTAAAACTTTCTGTCGCGAAGGAAATCGGCGACAAAGCAGAAATTCAGCAGGTGACGGCGAATATGGGGCTTTTGAGGATGGAACTCGGAGACAATAGAATAGCCAAGAGATATTTTCTCGATTCTCTGGCTATCTCAAAATCTCTGAAAGACGAAAAAGGAAAAGCTTTTATACTCAGAAGCATTGGTCAGCTTTATTATTCTAATGGCAAGTTTAAAAAATCCATAGAGTTCTTTGAAAAGAGCAGAAAAATTTCCGAGAAAATCGGCGAGCAGATAGGTGTTTTTACGTGCCTTGGCAATATAGGGATTGCATATACTGATCTTGGTCAGAACAAAAAAGCTCTCGAATATCTCAAGAGACAGATTTCAGAGGCTGAAAAGACAAAAAATGAATGGAATAAAATGTATGCTCTCAGGAATTACGGTTACGCCTGCGTAAAAAGCGGATTTTATTCTGAAGCGGATAAATGCTTAAGAAAATCCGCTAAAATAGCCTTTTCCCTGAAAAACGAAAAATTTATGCGTGACATTATTCTTCTCGGAGCCGATCTTGATATACTGATGGGTAAATTCAAATCTGCCGAGAAGAAGTTAAAATCAGCAGAGTCTCTATGCAAAGATATGGAAACTATTGTCTCTGTTGAAATTCTGCGCTCCAAATTGCTGTTCTTATCCAGCGCAAAAGAAATTAAAAAAATGCATTCTGTTCTGCGTATGATCCGGCTCTACGACAGAAACCTTTCTTTAAAGCCCAGAGCCGACTTGTTGTATGAGATGTCAAAAAATTTTTGCCATCTGCAGAAAAAATCAAAGGTTTCGATTTTAGAAGAAGCGGAAAATTTGAAAACATTATTCGGTAAAACCACGAACAAAGAAAGAAAATCAAAAATAATTGCCGATACCGATCATGCTTCGTTTTATTTACTTCGGGAAGCGGAAAAAGCGCTCAGAAAACTTATAAAAAACAAGCCTTCTAAAGAATTCATAAAAAAACACGATGAGATCGTAAAACTTACGCAAAGGAAGAAGTATGCCTCTTCAAAAAAGAAGTAGTTATCTCACATGGGACGAATATTTCATGGGCGTCGCGCTTCTTTCAGCAAAAAGAAGCAAAGATCCTTCAACTCAAGTAGGAGCCTGCATTGTGAATTCAAAAAATAAAATAGTCGGTGTGGGCTACAACGGATTTCCCATAGGATGTTCCGACGAGGATTTTCCGTGGGCAAGGCAGGGGTGCTTTCTCGAGACCAAGTATCCTTACGTCTGCCATGCCGAACTCAACGCTGTCATAAATAAAATCAGCGTAGAGCTTGATGACTGCAGGATATACGTCGGCCTTTTCCCCTGCAACGAATGCGCAAAGGTAATAATACAGTCGGGAATCAAGGAAGTCATTTACCTTTCGGATAAATACTCTCAAACAGACCAGACAATAGCGGCAAAGAAAATGTTTGACAGCGCACATGTCAGATACAGAAAGTTCGAAGTCACGAAAAAAAACATAGTGATTGACTTTGAAAATCCTTAAATGCATTATATCGGCAAATAAGAAGAATTTATAACGGCGGAGAGATTTGAAAGAAGAAAATGATTTGTCCCGGGAATCCCGCGAAAGAAACTCGGGTTTAGTCGAAAAGGAAATTTCCGCAAGCAAGGATTCCAAAAAAACATTCAGTCTTTTAATTGAACTTTCCGTTCTTCACGAAAAAGAAGGTAAATACCATCTCAGTCTTCAGGCTATTGAAAAAGCCACAATAATTGCCGCAGAAGTCAGAAGCGATGATTCGCTCGCTACGGCATATCATATAGCGGGAAGGCTTTATTACAAAATAAAAAATTACGAAAAATCAATCGAAAATTACCTCAATGCGCTCACCCTCAGAGAAAGTCTCAATGATCCTGATAAAATATCCGCTACCTTGAACAATCTCTCCATTGTCTATATAGAGATATTAAAATACGACAATGCCCTCGAGTGCCTCCTCAAAGCGCTCAACTGCAGTGAATACACAGGAGACCACAACAGCGTTTCAGGAATATGCAACAATATCGGTATATTGTATCTTAGGACGGGAGAAGTTGAGAAAGCGAACAGTTATTTCGAAAAATCTCTCAAGATAATCGAAAAAACAGGTGACGATAAAATTCTTTCCGATCTATACATGAACATCGGCATTTCCCTGTGCGAAACCGAAGATTATGAAGATTCTCTTGAATACTTCAAAAAAAGCGCTGACATCAAGAGAAAAATCAAAGACAGAAAAGGCATTTCATCCGTATTTCTCAATCTTGGAAAAGCATACAAATTTCTAGGGAATTATTCCGAGGCATTAAAACTTCTGAACGAATCCTTGAATGAGAGAATGTCATCCGGAGACAAAAAAGATCTTGCGACAGTCAATCACACTATTGGAAGCGTTTACATGGAGACAGGGGATATGAAAAAAGCTCTTTCTTTCCTGGAAAAAGCTTATGAGTATTCTTCGGATATTGACATGCTCTATCATAAAATTGAGATAGTTAAAGACCTTTCAGAGGTGTCTAAAAATCTTGGTGAATACGACAGGGCTTACGAGCTTCTCATCGAATATTACAGAATTAAAGAAGCGATAAACGACAACGAGAAAAAAACGAAGATGATGGAACTCGAATTGAGCCATGAAATAGACAAAATTGAAAGAGAAAACAGAATCCTAACTGATAAAAACATCGAACTAGAACAGGCAAAAAAGAAGATAGACCTTCAAAAAATCGAATTGCAGAAGGTCAATGATGAACTCGCCGGAGTCCTTCAGCTAAAAGAAAATCTTTTAGATGTGATTTCAAAAGACATAAAGGAGAACATCGGCTCAATAAAATCAGTCGCTGAACTTATAGCAATGATGAAAAGGGACAACAAAGACGACTATGGAAGATATCTTAAGTCTATAGGCGAAGCAGTAAGAACTTCGCTCGATCTCATAGAAAAAATCACAGTTCTGTCCCGTCTTGAAGATCCTAATTTTATCTTGAAGCTCGAAAAAAAGAATATAGCTTCTCTTCTCGAGCGTGATCTTCAGGCGCTTGAAAAATCCGCTCAAAAAAAGAATGTAGAATTAAAAACAGTCGTAAATGAAAAGAACCTGAATGTAATGCTCGACGAAACCTCTTTTTACGAGATATTGGAAAATCTGATAGAAAATGCGGTTCAGCATTCCGAACAGGGGCAGAAAATCCAAATTGAACTCACGAGAAAATCGGGAAACGCAGTTTTGACCTTCAGGGACAAAGGAATCTCGATAATGGCGGATAAAGCCAATTCAGTTTTTGATAAATTCGGATCTTCACTGAGAAACGGCATTCACGGAGAGAGGAACTCCGGACTTGGTTTCGCCATTGTCAAAAGGCTTGTCGAATGCCATAAAGGCACTATTAATGTAAAATCCGACAAAAATTCAGGGACAGAATACAAGATTATTTTACCTCTGGTCTAAAAATCAAAAAAAATCTTTAATATCTCTGAACCCCGGAAGTTTTTTGTCTTTTTCGGACAGAATATATGTTCCTAAAGGCCATTCTACGCCGATTTCGGGATCGTCAAATGCTATTCCTCGTTCACAGGATGTGTCATAGGTTTCCGACACGCAGTATAAAACTTTAGCGAAATCGCTTGTCACGCAGAACCCATGGGCAAAACCAACGGGTATGAAGAGTGTTTTAGGAATTGACGATGTGAGTTCAATGCCTGTCCATTTGAGAAAAGAAGGGGATTTTTTTCTCAGATCTACAGCGACGTCGAAAATGCTTCCCTCTGTGACGTGAACTAATTTTGCTTGCGCCTTCGGCTCTATCTGGTAGTGAAGCCCTCTGACGACGTTTTTTTTTGAAAAAGAGAAATTTATCTGCTTTATATCTCCAAAACCGAGTTCAGGAAGATTAATCCTGTTGAAAACCTCGAAAAAACATCCTCTCTCGTCGTCGTATTTTTTGAGGTCGAAAAGAACAAGCCCTTCTATGGAAAGATTGGTCATCTTCATATTCTCAGTATTTTAATACAAAATCCCCCCG
>JAFGIG010000110.1 GCA_016929715.1 Caldifarciminota bacterium | reverse complement strand
GAAGCCTACAGAGAGCAGAAAACGCTTCTTGAAAAAGAGGGAGTGATATTTAATCAAAACTGTAATATTGATCTTGAAAAATATTCTTTCAAACCTTTCAGCAATATATGATCGAAAAGGAGAGAAAAAATGAGCAGAGAAAAAGGTCTATGGGACTCGAGGACTGCATTTATTCTGGCGGCTATCGGCTCGGCTATCGGCCTCGGCAACATTTGGCGTTTTCCCTATATCTGCTATAAATACGGAGGCGGATCGTTTCTTATAGCTTATATCGCCGCTCTTTTTATAGCGGGAATACCCCTTCTTTTACTCGAATTCGCTATGGGTTATAAGATGTCCGGGTCAGCTCCGTTTGCTTTTTCAAAGCTGAAATTCATCTTTAAGGGTAAAAATGACGAAGAGGATGTCCCAGAAAAAAAAGGCGATTTTCAATGGGTCGGATGGATAGCTCTTTTCATAGGATTTTTCATAACCTGTTATTACGCGGTGATAATGGGATGGTCTTTCAACTATATCTGGCATTCTGCGAAGATGTCATGGTCCGGAGCCGGACCCGAAAAATTTTTCTACGAAAATGTCCTCCATTTAACCGAGGGAGTATTCAGCCTCGGACGTCTGCAGATACCCATAATCGCCGGACTTGTCATAAGCTGGATATGGATTGTTCTTTCCATATGGAAAGGCGCTAAAACGGTAGGAAAAGTGGTTTTTGTCACTGTCACCCTTCCCTGGCTCCTTCTTCTGGTCTTTGTCGTCAGAGGGCTGTTTTTACCGGGTGCAATAGGTGGAATAAAATTTTATTTGATACCTGATTTCACGATGCTCTTGAGTTTTGAGCTATGGCACGCAGCTTTTTCCCAGGTATTCTTTTCCCTTTCGATAGGTTTCGGAATAATGATAGCATACGCAAGTTTTTTGCCGCCGAAATCGGATATTGCCAACAACGCTATAATCATAGCTCTCGCTGACGCCGCTACAGCTTTCGTGGGCGGATTCGCCGTATTTTCCGCTCTCGGATATTACGCCCAGTTGAAAGGCGTATCGGTCTGCGATGTCATGCAGTCCGGACCCCATTTGGCTTTTGTTACATATCCTGAAATCATTTCAAAACTTCCGCTCGCTCCTTTTTTCGGAGTGCTTTTCTTTATAATGCTTCTAACCCTCGCGATTGATTCGGCTTTTTCACTTGTCGAGGGAATAGTTGCCGGCTTGATGGACAAATTCAAAACGAGCAGGGCAAAAACCAATCTTGGAGTGGCTTCAGCGGCTTTTATCATCGGACTACTTTTCACAACAGGAGCGGGACTTTACTGGCTCGATATAACCGATCATTTCATGAACAACTTCGGACTTTTCACTGTCGGTTTTCTGCAGTCTCTCGTCGTCGGCTACGCGGTCTGCCCGGAAGATATCAGAAAATACATAAATTCACAGTCGGAAATTAAAATCGGCAAATGGTGGACCATAGCGGTCAAATACGTTATACCGATTGTCTCACTTGTTCTGCTTTCTTTTTCAATCAGATCCATCTTGTTCTCCAATTATGGAGGATATCCAGGGCTCGCTGTTTTTCTGGGCGGCTGGATGCCGCTTTTAATAACGGCGATAGGCGCGTATTACCTCTCGACAAAGAAAATACCATGGAAAGCTATTCTCGTCACAGGACTGATAGTGGGCGTGATTTGGGTCTTGAAATCATTTGACCTTTTCGGAGCCTTAAACCGAATGATTCCGGAAGACATAATGGCTGCTGTGATATTCCTTTTTACATCTGTAATTCTCATAGGTGGGATCATTTACTTCCTCATACTGGCTAAAAAGAGATAGTTTTGCAGACTCTGTTATTCATTTCAGCGGCAATAAGCGCTATGTCATTATCGCTGCTTATTATATTTCTTTTCAAATCAACTGAATGGGAAAAGGAGAAGAGAAAAGCACTGTCGGAACAGCTGTCAAGTGAAAACCTGGCAATTGAAAAGCGAATTCTCGACGAGCTCAGCAGGACAAAACTGGAAAACGAGAATAAACTTGAAAATTTCAGATCGTCGGTAGTAGAGTCTCTCAGGATTATGAAAGAGGACAACGAAAAGAGCGTCGAGATGATAAGAACCGTTGTCGAAGAAAAACTTCAGGGGACTCTTGAGTCAAAACTCACGGAATCATTCGGACTCGTCAGCGAGAGGCTTGAACAGGTCTACAAAGGACTCGGTGAGATGCAGACAATTGCCGCCGGTGTCGGAGATCTGAAAAAAGTCCTTTCCAATGTCAAAACGAGAGGTGTTTTAGGGGAAGTTCAGCTCGAAAAAATTTTAGAGCAGGTCATGGCTCCCGAACAGTATGTCCGGAACTTTTCGCCGAAAGGAGGCGGTGAATCTGTTGAGTTTGCTGTTGTCCTCCCGGGGAGAGAGCAAAAGGAAGAAGAAAAAATATTTCTTCCCATAGACGCAAAATTCCCTATTGCAAATTATGAAAAGCTAATCGAAGCGCAGGAAAAAGGAGACAAAACCGAAATCGAAAAATATTCAAAAGCTCTCGACGACGACATAACTGCACAGTCTAAGAAAATTAG
>JAFGIG010000109.1 GCA_016929715.1 Caldifarciminota bacterium | reverse complement strand
GGAATAGTGTGGAGCGGCTCGACCTGGCAGGCTGGACTCGCCGGTGAACTCGGCTACACAACTGCCAAAATGACATGGGAAAAAGAGCAGACAAACGATCAGGATGGTGAAATGTCAGAAAACACGATCACCTTCCCGAGAGTTAAAGCCGGCGCAGAGTCTCAGGTCTTCTCATGGCTGACGGCAAGAGCCGGAATGACCTATCAGCTCAACATGATCACACAGAAAGAATCTATGACAGCAGGCGGAGTGACAGCTGAAGAAGAAAGAACAGTCAAATTCGAGAAGAACATGAATGTTCAGATAGGTCTCGGCGTCCACTTCGGACCAAACTTCACGATAGACACCGAAGTCAGCGAAGATCTTCTCTACAACGGTCCCTATCTTCTCTCCGGCGCCGCCAACGGCACCAATCCGATGAACCTTCAGGTTTCAGCTGTATACCACTTCTGATAATCTGATCATATAAAAAAAAGGCGGAAGTTTTCTTCCGCCTTTTTTTTTATTAATCTTCATTATACAAAAAAATTATTAACCGCGAATACTAATTTGCATAAAGCAAATTAGCAAAGTTTGTTTAAAATAAAATCATTAAAGAAAATGAATACTAACTACGAATGAAATAAACTTTTATTTGTATTCGCGGTCAGGCTTTCCTGCTTCTCACCTTTTCTTTTATCCTCTGAATATGCCCTCTTCCCATGCCCTTGACTTCGCATCCGAATTCGAAAAGTTTTTCTATGTTCTCATCGCTGAGAATACCGAAACAGTCGATTACTGCCACAGGGTTTTTTGACAAAGATACAATCTCTTGGGCAGACAGTTTCAAATACTGTTCGTGAGGAACAGCGAGAACAACCGCGTCCGCTCCGTCTAAAGAATCAGCAAGTTCTTTTTTTACAACCGTATTTTTCAACTCCTCCTGATTTCTGAAAAACCACTTCCTCGAACTCTCAGGAGAAGGATATTCGTCTTGCTCTTCCAGCTCATACCAGTGTTCGACATACGGATCGTGGACTCTGACTTCCGCTCCCATTTCGGCAAGTTTTCTCGCTATCAGTTCACTGCCGCTGTATCTCGTATCTCCTACGTCCTGTCTGTAGCTCGCGCCGCAGATGACTACTGTCGAACCTGCTATGTATTTACCCATGTTTCTGAGGGCGTCTCTCGCGAGCTGAGCGGCGTGAAGTCCTCTTGTGTCGTTTATGTCAATTGACGCGGGAGTGATCCTGAAAAGGTCGTCTCCGTCGTCGAATCCGAGAATATGCCTGTATGCCCAGTATCCGAGACCGCCGTCTTTAGGCAGACAGTATCCGCCTATTCCCGGTCCCGGAAAAATTATATTGCTGTGAGTCGGCCTGACTTTTATCGCTTTTATAACTTTTATTAAGTCAACTCCGTTTCTCTCAGCGAAGACGCTCCATTCGTTTATAAAAGCGAGAATCGCCGCCCTGTAAGAATTTTCGACAATCTTCGTCGTCTCGGACTCTATCGGTCTGTCCATGACGGTCAGGGGAAAGCTTTTAGTGTTTAAGACCTCGTTTAAGAATTTCACCACCCTCTCTCTCGCCTCTTCGTCGCAGCCAGCGCAGACCCTCCAGAAATCCCTTATGCTCTTGACGTATTCCCTTCCCGGCATGACTCTCTCGAAACTGTGGGACAGCAAGGGCTTTCCTTTTATGCCCCTCTTGAGGAAAGCTTTTTTAAGGATGGGATAGGCGACAAATTCCGTCGTCCCGGGCGCGACGGTAGTCTCTATGAGGACAAGGCATTTTTCTCTTATTTTTTCGCCTATAACTTTTATAGTCTCTTCCAGTGCCCTCATATCGGTATCACCGGTCTTCATGTCTCCCAGATCCCTTTTAATAAAATCGCACTGAACATCGACAATTACGCAGTCGGCAAGACTGAGGCAGTCGTTGTTGTAGGTTGCGACGAGATTCTTCTTTTCGAGAACGCACCTTTTTATCAGCTCATCAACTTCGGGGTCTTCGGCTTTCACAGGAGACTCGCCTCTGTTCAAAAGATGTATCTTCCAGAAACTCCTTTCGCTGGGTCTCTGGCATCCTATGACAAACTTGCCGGGTTTGCCGTCCTTATCTTTTGAATCTGCGACAATCGCCGCCATTACTGCGCCGACGAATCCGACTCCCATGACGACTACCACTTCCATGCCTTTGTCCTTTGCCCTGTCGGCGAGGTTCTTTATTTTATCGAATTCCCCGGGATAATCATTTTTTTCAGGTAGAATGAATTTTTCTCCATGCGGGCTGATGGAATATTTTTTCTCGCCGTCCACTCGTGTGTTCATTTTGCCTCCGACTTAATAATTTATGATATTATATTGGGCGATATCAGTTCTTCTGCGAAAAAAGCTCTTTGACCGGCTGTTTCGTCAGTATAATTATGGTGAAAACGCCGAGAACTGTTCCGTAAGGGACCATCAAACAAAGAATGCATGCCACCGCTATGCAGAATGTGTATCTTGTCGCTTTTCTCAGATTTTTGCCGCTGAGGAAAATTAGATAAGCGAGAGTCAGACCGGTAATCACGATTAAACTTCCAATAATTATGAAAAGCCATCCGGCTACCTCAGGCGCAAGAGAGTCCGGTTTGGTTTCAAAAGCTCCTTTTTTCGAGGCGATGACAAAAATTATGCCCATGGTGACGTGAATTAGAGGAAAACACGAAACCAAAGCAGTGAAACCGCTCATGATGAAGTGGAACATAGAGAGCGTCTTGAGATTGTTGAGTTCTTCCTGCATTTTTCCTCCTTTAGGAAAAAACTCTGTTCATCATGACCTTGAGCAAACCGATATTGGCGTTTTCATCGGCAGTTACGGCTCCGATATTTCCAGAGTTTTTGACGACTATAATCACATCGTTGCCTGAAGAAAGAGAAAAATAGTGAACGGGCTGTTCTCTATCGCTTTCAATGAAAGGTATTGTCCCGAGCAAAATCTTTTTCAGTGTTTCTTCCTTTTCAAGCTCATTTTCTATTTCCTCGGGCTTTATTTCAGCATGAAAATAAAAGAATTTTTTTACCCCCGGCATCTGCCTTACTGTTTCTTTGGCGTTCATATATTTTCCCTTACTGCGCTGATTATTTTTCCGATTTCTATTTTGGCTACTCCTGTTTTTTTTCTGTCGCAGACCAGGGACACTGAAAAATTTTCTTCGGCATGCCCTATAAACGATTCCTCTTCGAACTCGGCGTTCCAGGATAATTCCTTACCCACAGCAGGTTCAAGATTTTCCAGAACTATTCTCACCGAGTTTGCGAATTTTTTATCTCCCGTCTCGTAAAACTTCTGGCCTTTCTCAATCAGAACATAGAGAGCTATTTTTCTGTCAAAAACTGATTTGACTACGCTTTCACATCCTGAAGAATCTATATCCGCTCTCTCTTTGCCGGCTTTGAGTGTTCTGACGAGGACATCAATTCCCTCTTTTGTTTTGCTGTCTCCGCTGGTTAATGAAGTCTTTTCGAAAATTTCCAGTTCTTCAAGTTTTATGCTCTCGGGTTCTTTCTCTATAACATCTTCATTCTGAGCAGTGAAATCAGTTTCGAAATCTTTTAGTATCTCATCGAGATTCTCTTCCTTCGATTCTTTTTCAAATTCAAGAACAGGCTTGAGTTCTTCGTTGTCTTGATATTTTTCTAAAAAATCAGGGGGAGGGGGAGGAAGAGGCAGATCTTTCCATTTTTTTTGATCCGCGCCTTGCGCTTTTTTTTTCTTATCTTTGTCTTCTTCCAATACTTCCGCCTTTCTCAAGAAGTGAGAAATCAAATCCTCAGGGGCTGAATTCCTGACAAATAGTTTGTCTTCCGGTAGTCCGTAAATTCTGATTTGAGAAAAAGATTGTGAATCCGGGTCCAGGAGCAATGATTTGTAAAAAGCGATTTTAGCGAGCTGTATTCTTTTTTTTTTACAAGGTATTCACCTAAACTGTGCCATGCTGAAGAATCATAAGGGTCGGCTCTCATCGAATTCAGAAACTTGGCTAATTCCTCTTTATTTTGATTCATTTTCAAACCTTTAAGTTATTTATACCACATAGTTGTTTACATTTACAAGGTCAGACAGTAATTATTTATACTTTTCTTCCCTGAACATCTCAACCCATCTGCTCAGGCTGTCGACGTTTTCGTGTTTCTTTTTCTTCCCATCGCATGGAGTAAACGCCTTGAGCGGAAATATGAAACCGGTTTCTGATAAGGCTTCTTTTATCTCTTTCTTTTGTCCGGTCGCGCTCTTGGGGGAAAGCCTCGTGAGGGCTTCTCCGGTCAGGTCTTTTTCCAGCTCTGCTGTATCCGCACCGCACTTACCGAGAATGGATGTCAGAAAACTCTTGCTGTCCATTTCTGCCGCCGGTGGCAATATCCTGCCGGAAATGAAAACTTCCCCTGCAGCGTTTACAAAAGACGAAACCGACTCAAAATGAGCCGATGACGGCAAAAACACATCTGCTCTCTTAGCTGTTTCTGTGAGGGTGAAATCAGATACGACGATAAACTCGTTCTTTTCAAAAAACTTTTTCAGGCTTTCGCATGATAACGGATCTTCCCTGAAAATCAGAGATCTTTTTATTTCTCCTTTTTCCAGAGCTTCTCTAATATCTTCCGCCGGTTTCCTGTTCTTTTCAGAAAGCCTGTAAGCGGCGCTGTTTGAATGATCTCCGAGAAGCAGCAATCCGCTCCCCCTCCCGAAAAGTTTTCCCGTCAAAAGCAGATAAGAACAGACAAGCCGCAATGTGCTTGAATTTGAGTATGAATCGGCATTCATGACAAAGACCGTTTTTTTGTCAGGATCCGAGAGGGCGTCGACTAATTTTCGAATTTTTCTTCTTTTCGTTCCCGTGGCTTCTTCGACGTTTCTCAGATTCCATTTTTTTAGTGATTCCTCTAACGCGCTGAAATCCGAAGTTAGATTTTCAACAATATCCCATCTGAAAGCTCCTTTTGACAAAAGCGAGTTCAAAAGAGCCGCGAAAACATATCCGTCGTCTTTCCCTTCCGAAAAAAAAGATACATCAGCTTTCTTACAGAGTGTTCCTCTTTCGTCAGGGTCCAAAAGAAAAAGCGAAGCGCCTTCGGATTTCCTTTTGTTTATTCTCATCGCCGCGACAGGATTCTCTTTTTCCGTGTCCCCGAAGGCGATTATGATGTCGGCTCTGTCGAGATCCGAAAAATCGGCTGAAGAGTTTCTATAGTTTTCAGGCAAATCTCCGAGCAGTCCGCTTCCTGCCGAATAAACTGCCGAAAGACTAGCGCAGATTGTGTCTTTGAGAGTTTCGGATATTTTTTCGATGACCAGCATCTCTTCTATGCTCGCTTTTTGCGAATAAAACACGGCTGTTCTGCCCTCGGTTTTTTGTTTCAGGCCTGAACATGCCGCATCAAGAGCTGTCTGCCAGTCTGTCTCAATAAGTTTGCCGTTTTTTCTTACCATCGGTTTTAAAGCTCTCGACGGGTGTTTAACGTATTCATGAGCAAACCTACCCCTGAAGCAAAGAAGTCCTTTTCCGGGGCCGTCTATTCCGCCGTTTCTGTCCGAGCCTATCTTCCAGTCCCCGCCGGGATGCTTTTCAAAAAAGAGATGACATCCAACGGAACAATAAGAACAAACGGATTTAGTTTTTCCAATTACCCTCGGGATCGGTTTTTCCGCTGAAGAAACATTCGCAATGGCTCCCGTCGGGCACACATCAATACAGTTTCCGCAGTCTATGCAGTCCGTGCCTCTCAAACCATTTCCGGGTATGGGGCAGACCTGTGTTCCGAAACCTCTGTCAATGAAACCGTAGACAGCCTTGCCAACGATTTCGTCGCAGGTTCTCACGCATCTTCCGCAGAGAATACACTTATTCTGATCAAGAACTATGAAAGGATGTCTTCTGTCTATGGGAGTAATTCTCGTCTCACCGAGAAATCTGCTCGGGTCGGCGTCATATTCAGTCGCGTAATCACGAAGATAACAGGCATCCTGAACCACGCATCCGCATTCAAGACACCTTGAAGTCTCTTTGGGAACGTCCTCTTTAAGAATCCCGGTTTCGACTTCCCTTTCGTCTTTAATTCTCTCCCGCGGGTCTTCTTCGGTCATTTTGCTTCTTTTGTAAGGAGATACATCCCTGTAATAACCTTCCGGAGCGTTGCCAAAAACATCTCTTTTCGATATGAATTTTATCTTAGCGCTTTCGGCTTTCCCCTTGGTTAGATATTCATCTATGGATTTTGCGGCTTTTTGCCCCTGAGCAATTGCATCTATAACCACAGAGGGTCCTAGAACCGCGTCGCCGCCGGCGTAAAAAGACGGCTCTCCCGCGCACAGTGTGCCGGCGTCAACTGCTATAGTATTCCATTTTGTCTTTTCGAGTTCGATCCCTGATAAATCCGGTTTTTGCCCTATAGCCGAAATCAGATAATCGCAGGGTATCTCGAATTCGCTGTCCTTTACCGGAACCGGTCTCCGTCTTCCGGAAGAATCTGGGGCGCCCAACTCCATTTTCTGGCATTTTAAGCTTTTGAGAACTCTGTCTTTCCCCGTTACAAAACCAACCGGAGCCGTCAGAAACAACAGTTCAACACCTTCCTCTTCGGCACCGTGAACTTCGAGCGGATCGGCGGGCATCTCATTTCTCGTCCGCCTATAGAGAAGGGTCACCTTTTTTACTTCTTTCTCTCTCGCCGCGGTTCTCGCTGCATCTATGGCTGTGTTGCCTCCGCCAACGACAATCACTTTTCCTCTGAGTCTGCTCTCTCCTTTTATCTGATGCTCTCTTAAATAGTCTATTCCAGGAATCACGCCTTCTATCTTGTCTTCGCCCTCTATTCCCATGTTTTGGCTCGACCACGCCCCGACGCCGAAAAACACGGCTGAAAAACCTTCCTTTTCGAGATCTTCCTTAGTAACGTCTTTTCCGTAACGGATTCCGGTCTTCGTCTCGACCCCGAGGTCGAGGATAAACCCAATTTCCTGATCGAGAACTTTTTTAGGAAGCCTGTATTCAGGGATTCCGTATCTGAGCATGCCTCCGAGTTTTTCCATCATCTCGAAGATGGTCACTTCGTATCCTTCCTTTGCCAGATAATACGACGCGGTCAGTCCCGCCGGCCCGCCGCCGATAACAGCCACTTTCTTTCCTTTTCTGGATTTTGTCTTTTCTTTTTCGTGGTGTTCTCTTTCGTAATCCGAAGCATATCTTTTTAGATAATTGATGCCTACGGGTTCATTATCCACTTCTTTACGCCTGCAGTTAAGTTCGCATTTTCTGACGCATATTCTCCCGCAGACCACCGGAAGCGGATTCTTTTCCCTGATTACTTTTACTGCTTCAGAATATTCATTGGCGGATATCAAGGCAATGTAGGTCTGAACATCGACGTTAGCGGGGCACCCTTCCGTGCATGGAGCCACACAGTCAGCATAGTGATTCGACAGAAGAAGTTCGAGAGCCATCTTTCTGGTTTGAAATATTCTATCGTTGCAAGTGCTGACCACCATGCCTTCGGCGACGGGAGTCGAACACGAAGGAACAAGCCTGTTCATGCCCTGAACTTCCACCACGCAGAGAAAGCATGACCCGTAAGGAGGAAGCTCCGGATCGTGGCAAAGAGTAGGGATATCGGCTATTTTGTATTTTCTTACGACATCAAGAATAGTGCTGCCCGGCAGGGCTTTCACCTGTTTTCCGTCTATAGTTAAACTGACTGTTGCCATCTATATCTCCTATTCCTTGTAAACAGCTTCTTTCGGGCACACTTCCATACATGTTCCGCAGGAAATGCATTTATCTAAATCTATATAATGAACTTTTTTGGGCGCTCCGGATATGGCTTCGACCGGACATTTTTTCGCGCATAGAGTGCAGCCCACACATTTCTCCGGATCGATTACAAATTTGACGAGAGCAGTGCAGACTTTTGCCGGACATTTTTTGTCTATTATGTGCGCTTCGTATTCTTCGAGAAAATACTTCAATGTCGTCAATACAGGATTGGGAGCGGTCTGCCCCAGTCCGCAAAGAGACGCGGATTTAATTTTCTCCGCGAGTTCATAGAGTTTCGGGATGTCTTCTTCCCTGCCCTCTCCCTGAGTTATTCTTGTTAGAATTTCGAGCATTTTCTTCGTCCCTATCCTGCAGAAAGTGCATTTTCCGCAGGATTCTTTCTGAGTGAAACTGAGAAAGAACCTCGCCACGTCGACCATACATGTGTCCTCGTCCATGACTATGAGCCCTCCGGAACCCATGATGGCTCCCGTTTTGGTTATCTCCTCATAGTCTATTGGGATATCGCACATATGCGCGGGAATACAGCCTCCCGAAGGACCTCCCATCTGAACCGCCTTGAGTTTTTTTCCGTTTTTCAAACCGCCGGCTATATCGTGGACGACTTCGTTGATCGTCAGTCCCATGGGGACCTCTATCAAGCCGCTTCTGTTTATTTTTCCGGCGAGAGCGAAAACCTTGCTTCCCTTGCTTTTCTCCGTTCCGACCGAGGCAAATTTTTCCGCTCCGTTAATTATTATCCACGGAATATTAGCAAAAGTCTCAACATTGTTGATGTTAGTGGGCTTTCCCCACAAACCGCTTACCGCAGGAAACGGCGGCCTGACTCTCGGCATGCCTCTTTTGCCTTCTATAGAAGCGATCAGAGCCGTCTCCTCTCCGCAGACGAAAGCTCCGGCGCCTTCTTTTATCTTCAGGGAAAACTTAAAATGACTCTTCAATATGCCGTCTCCGAGAAAACCTCTCTCTGTAGCGGAATTTATGGCTATCTTAAGCCTTTCTATCGCTTTAGGGTATTCGGCTCTGACGTATATATAACCTTCCTGAGCCCCGACGGCATAGGCGCATATCAGCATTCCTTCGATGACAGAGTGTGGATCGCTTTCCAAAACGCTTCTGTCCATGAAAGCTCCGGGGTCGCCTTCATCGGCGTTGCAGATTACGTATTTTTTGTCTCCCGGGCTCATTTTCGTGAAAAGCCATTTTTTCCCTGTTGGAAATCCTCCTCCCCCTCTTCCTCTCAATCCGCTTGCGGTAATCTCTTCAATGACTTCCTCGGGAGTGTAATCGAAAATCACCCTCTCTAAAGCTGTATAACCGTCCCTGTCAATGTAATCGTCTATGTTTTCAGGGTTTATTATTCCGCAATTTCTGAGGACCACGCGCATTTGTTTTGAAAAAAGGCTTGCATCTCCACCGGATTTGAAATCGTAAACCACGAGATCGTCTAAATCATTTTCTTTCAGAACAGCTTCCTCAATTATTCTCGCAGCTTTTTCCGGATTGATCTCGCCGAAGATAGTCTTCGTGCCGTCTTCTTTCCTCAATTCAACGAGCGGTTCGCGGTAACACATTCCTATACAGCCTGTTTTTTCGAGCTTTACTTTGTCGTGCAGATCGCCTTCGTCGATGAGTCTGATGAGTTCATTCCAGACTTTTTCAGCTCCGGCGGAAATTCCGCATGTTCCCATTCCGACAAGAAGAGTCTTCATTTTTCTTCTCCTTCGGTTTTTCTGTAAGAATCGAGGATTTCGCGTATCGCGTCGGGAGTCAATTTTCCGTAAGTTTCGTCATCTATCATAACTGCCGGCGACAGGCTGCAGCAGCCGAGACACGCAACAGACAGAAGAGTGAACATTCCGTCTTTTGTATTTTCGTCTTCTTTCACTGAAAGATGATCTTCTACGGCTTTCATTATTTCCTTTGATCCGTTGACGTGGCAAGCAGTCCCTTGACAGACTTTTATTATGTGTTTTCCCACAGGTTTTAATCTGAATTGCTTGTAGAAAGTGGCGACGCCGAAAATACTGCTTTGAGGTATTTTAGTGGATTCGGAAATCATGGAAACCGCTTCTTCAGAAACATAGGAATAAATTTCCTGCGCCGCCTGAAGAAGAGGAATTATCGAACCTTTTTCAGCACCGTATCTTCTGAGCTTTCTGCGGAACAATTCGTCTTTCAACTCTTTCGATTCGGATATCATCTGACCTCCATTATTTTACAATTGGTCACCGGCGATGTATAATCCCGCTGAAAATGTTCAACGGATTAAAAAAAATATTCTATTCGACAGGAGATTTCTCTAATAAACCTATTCTTGAAAAACTCAGACTTGCGTCTGTTTTTTTCGTCCTCTTCATTGTTTTTCTCGCCCCTCTCGTGTCCAAGAACAGACCGCTTTTCAGCGGCGGAATTTTTATAGCCGCGGCTTTGCTGTCCGCGCTTTTTTTAATTATTTCATACTTTAGGAAAATTGACAACATTCCGACGGCTTCAATTTTTCTGACGGCATTTGTGCTTTTTTCATTAATATCTTCTGTTTTTTCACCAGAAAAAGAGCTTTCCTTAGTCCAGACCTCATATTTCGCTTCTTGGCTTATCTTCTTCTATTGCGGTTTCATTTTAAGAGAAAATAAAAGGATAATACTCCTGACCTCTCTTTTTTCAGCCGCATGCGTCCTTGTCTATTCGCTTTGGCAGTATTTCGTGATTTTTCCGGCGATAAAAGAGCATATGCTCGCAGACGGAGCCTTAGGCGCGCTGACTCAAACTGCTCTGGCGGGAAGACTTTTTTCTACTTTTCAATACCCTAATTCATTCGCCGCTTATCTCATTATGATTTCAGGTCCTGTTTTGACGGTTATGTCGGTGAAAAAATTTTTCTCTCCCATAAAATTTCTCGCCCTGACAGTATGGTTTTTTATCTCGTTTTCTATTTATCTCACGTCTTCAAGGCTCGGAATAACCCTATGGGCATTATCCTTTCTGTCCTCTTGCGCTTATCTTCTCATAAAAGACAGAAAGAAACTCATCTTGACAGTTGTCTTCGCTCTCACGGGATTTTTATCTGCATACTCGGTCAACAAATTCAACAAAGAAATGCCGGCAAGAGAAGCCGTTGAAAGAATTTCAACGCTCAGCACCGATTCTGATTCAAAACTCCTGACTTTAAAAGGCGCTTTTGAAATGACCCTTGACAATCCTCTCACGGGAACGGGTCCCGGGACATTCAAGAGAAATTACTCAAGATACAGGCCGGAAAAGCAGACAGACCTTCCGGCTTCCGCGCACAACATAATCCTCGACATATCTTCAACAGCCGGAATTCCGGCTTCTGTTTTTTTTGCCGTTGCAGTCTTTGCAATCCTCTTGGAATCTTTTTCCTATCCCCTTGTGTTTTTTTCCCTGTCGTCACTGTTTCTGCATTCTTTGGCAGACTGGGATTTCAGCAATATAGGGATTTCACTTGTTTTTTTCTTTTTGGCGGGAGCTCATTCAAAACGCTTTAAAATCCCCCTCGGCAAAACATTCGCCTCTCTGCTGATGGCCTTTTGCCTTCTTTTCTCTTTTTTTTCGGCAAGATCGGGCATAGCGGGAAAATATTACGAAAGGGCGTCTTTTCACCTCCGATTCGGCTCTCCTGAATCCGCTTCATTTTACGCACGGAAAGCCTCCGAAATCAACCCCTCAAGGTCTGATTATCCCTTTCTCGAAGGGCTTTCAGAGAGAGACCCAGACAGTGCCGCAAACGCCTTCAAAATGGCGGCAGAGAGAGCGCCGCAATGGTATGAACCCTATTATCACCTTGCCAGAATCTCTCTCGCGAAAGGAGATTTGTTTTCGGCGAAACACTACTTCCGTAAAGCCATAATTTTATTCCCGACTTCGGCGGAAATTAAGTTTTATGTCGATTCTCTCGATGCGATGTGGGACTGAATAGATTTATCCATTTTTAATATCTAGCCCCTGGTGTATAATAAACTGATGAAAAGCAATCGTAATGCAAAGCTCCTCGTCGCAATTCTCAAGAACCCCGAAGATTTTAATATTGCTAAAAATGTGCATTGGTATAGGATTCCCGTTGATAAAGCGGACAAGCTGCTTTCAAAAATTTGGCCTCCGGAATGGATCGCTTTTTACCACCCCCTTAATTCGGGCGATAAAGCCTTCTCTGTGAGGTTTTGCGCCCGCGTCAAGAGAATTGAAAAGGCGAAAAGATGGCAGTTGTTCCCGCATGAGAAATTTTCCACTTCAAGCGATAAAGAATATTATCAGATACGGCTCGGAGACCTCGTCAAACTTCCCGTTCCAATTGTCAGCAAAAAACTGCGGAGGATAGTCTTCATTCAGACCACGCTCAAAAAACTGTTTGAAGCAAGGGAGATAAACGATCTTTTTCACGGGACAAAAATAGAAGAAAAACTGTGGTCGAAACTGAAAGAAAAAGGAATACCCGCCGAAAGGCAGGAGATTGTCAAAACCTCGAAACAAAGATTTATTCTCGACTTTTCAATTTACTGCAGAAAAGGAAAAATTGACGTTGAGACGGACGGAGATTTCTGGCACCACAACCCGTCTTCAGCAAAACATGACAACGAGAGAAACAACTCCCTTTCATCAAAGGGATGGCATATACTCAGATTTACTTCCGGGCAGATAGAAACAAACAACTGCAACAAACCTGTCGAAATAATATTTGATACAATAGATTTTCTCGGAGGGCTGAAAAAATCATCTTAAAAGGAGGAAAGATGAAAAAATTTTTACTTCTCGCCGCTTCTTTTTTAGCGGTGCTCGCCTTTTCCTGCAGCAAGGACCCAAGGGTCGAAACCGATACCTCGACGGCAGAAACCATTGAAACTGTTCAAATGACGCCAAAAGAACTCGGGGAAAAAATCGGAACTGTCTATGTCAAAGCTCTAGAAGACGTCACGGAGCTGATAAAAGACAGGCCGGAAATCGCTGAAGTGAGGCCGGCCGTTGAAGAGCTCAAAGAAGCCAACATCAGGGTTCTCGTAGAGCTGGGCAGCCTCAGAGAAGCCATGGATCAGACGGAAAAAGGAGCCGTCGATATGGCGATACTCAGCAAGATAGGAGCTCTTTCGGAATCAGACTGGTATGAAACCTACACAGCGGCGCTGAAAGATTATTTGGGCGAGGACAGGGAATTTTACGAGCTCCTGTCAAGTTTCAACATAATAGGCCAATACGCCAATTTCGACCTTCTCAAACAGCAAGAACCAGATGAAGCTAAAAGACTGGGTATAGAATAGACGCTTTTCCCGTCTTCAGCCGGCGCCGGGTTTATTTTTGACTAAAACTTTCTTGTATACGGCTAGAGCTTTCTCGCCTGAAGAGTTGATTTTATACACTCCTCTGCCTTTTCTTTCGAACCATCCGTAAAAGTTGTTATACAGAATGCTGTATGTTTTTTCAGAACACCCCATGGAGAGGAGTTTTTTAGGGGTTGATTCGCCGGCTCCATGGAGAAGAGAAGCTATTTTTAGGGCTTCAAGCCTGTAAGAAGTCATTTTCGGCGTTCCGCCGGGACTCCCCGAGACATTAAGTTCGGCGTGTCTGCCTTCTATCTCGCTTATTACAGCCCGTATTTTTTTCTTTGATTTTCTCCCTGCGTAAGGCAGTGGATGCAGAATCACATCGACAGAGGTTTTTTTCTTTTTCATGTAAACGGCTATCAATCCGATTTCAAGCCTCCTCAGGAGTTTTCTCACATTTTTATAGTTTTTTAATGATTTTCCGCCTAAAAACGGGACAGCGATGTAAACCGAATCTGTAAGTTCTTTTCTCAAGTTCGCCTGCGCCAAAAGAGACAACGAAAGACGGGTTTTAGTCTCGACTACAATAAGTTCCCCATCTTTTCTCGCTACAATGTCGCAGTTATTTACTTCGCAGTTGACAGAATAACCTCTTTTTTCGAGAAAATTTTTCAGAGGAAGGTGCAGTTCGGTCTCTTTCATCTTATTGAACAAACCATATTTTCAATCCTAAATCCATACGAATGTTCAGTTTCGCTTTTTTGCAGAAAAAATGACCCCTCTAATCCTCCTCCGAAATTCACCAAACAATAACATTTTGCGGACCGTCTCCGATACTCCAGGTCATCGTGACAGAATCGCCTTCTATTTGAGCCAAGCTGTCTGCCGCGAAACACGCCGCGTAAACTTTGCCGTTGAAATAACAGACATCCATAACCCCAAGAGGTGCTATTATCGGATTTGCCGGACCCCTGAGAATTTCGCCGCTTTGTCTGTAGAGGTATATTTCTCCGTTTCCGGACCATCCCCCGGCGGCGACATAAACTGAATCGCCTCCGGCGGCGCACAGAGCAGACGGAGTCCCTTCTATGAGAATGCTGTCTGTCACCTCCAGGCTTGCGGGGTCTATCATGTATATTCTACCGTTAACCGTAACACCCCAGTCTCCCGTGCATGAAACGTGAATTTTTCCTCCCGCAAGGGTCAGGTCCTGCGGATTCTTCCCTACTTTTATGCTGTCTGTGACCGAATCGCCGGCCGCGTTTATTACATAGACGTAGCCTTGACCGTAATCATACGTCAAGTTGTCGAAAGCGGTGCAGGCTACAAAAATATTTCCGCCGTGAGAAAGAACCCCTTGTGGTGATTTTCCGATACTAATTCTTTTGCTGACTGAAAAAGGATTCGTTATGACGCATAAGAGCTCGTCGGACATAAAACATGAGACGTAGATTTTTTGGTTTGAACAGCTGAGTCCGAAGGGATTTGTCGCGCTTCCCAAATTCAGAGAAGCTTCAAAAGCTATTCCCGACGATGTCTTCCTGTATTTTATCAGCGTGGAAGACTGAGAATTAACAATGTAGAGAAATTCCCCTGCGGTATCCGCGTCATTCGGGACCTGTCCGGTTCCGACGGCGTTGACTGCCGCGCTCCAGTCTTTTGTGTTTACGAGAGAGATGGTTTCAGCTAAATTGTTCAATACAACAAGGTATGTCGCGGCAGGCTGGCTGGCTCCTGGACCCGCCGGTGATGACGATTTTGAGCAGGAAAACAAAATACAGCACGCAAAAAACAAAAAGGCAGTATTTCTCACCATTTTACCTTCACCTCCATGCTTAAAATTCTTCCTTCTACCGGCATCTGTTCCACTATCATATATCTGTCGTCAAAAATGTTTTTCACTGAAAAGCCGAATACAGCATCGAATTGCCCTGACTTCACAGAATAAGAAGCAAATATTTCCACATTTCTGTATGGTTCAAGCGATGTCCGGGAATAATTTATAGGATCAGTGTTTGCCTCCCTCGTGAATCGCCTTGCCACTGAACGGAATTCTATTCCGGCTCTCAGAGAGCCGAATATCACGCCGGTTCTGGCTGTAAATCTGTAACGAGGGGAATAAGTAATCTGGTTTCCGTAATTGATGTCTCCCTTTGTCCTGTTGACTACATTCTGCAGGGATATTCCTGAACCTATGAATATATTTTCAGTCAAATCCGCTTTGAAAGACGCATCGAAACCCGTCCCCTCCGCCCTCGCCATGTTTATGGGCCGATACCGACCCATGAAATCTCTTCTCCATACTATCATTTCCTCGAGGATGCTGAAAAAAGCCGATGTCGAGAGAGACCAACCAAAAGGCTTCTCTCCAGACATATTAAAATTAGCCCCTGCTGTCCCTGAAATTTCAGGGAGGAGGTCCGGGTTTCCGGCTGAATAGACATTTTCCGCGGCGTGAGTCTGGGAAAAATCGGGAAAATGCATGTTCAGTGAATACGTCAATCCGGCTGAAGCCCAGAAATCCTCTTTCCGGTTAGACACGGAAAACCCAAAAGAATAAGATATAAAAGCCCTGTTTCTATCCCGTAATATTGGCGACATCTCAGCTTCAATTCTGACTGCGGACCGCCCCAGAGAAATTTGCGAAGACAGTCCGGCTGCAAATCTTGCATCTTTTCTTTCGGCTGAGGTTTTTTCTGTAAAAGGCCTCAGCAAGTCTTCATTCATGTATTTCTGTCTCGACAGACTGCTTTTCAGGTGCATTTCGAAATCGCCTGTAAATCTCATGGAACAGAACAAGGTGACTTCCTCGTTCGCCGTATGAGTCTCTGTCATTTCGGGGAAAAATCGGACACTGTCGTTCTGTCCCGGAACGGGCTGATATTCAGGGCAGTTATATACTGACTTTATATAGGAAAAAGAATAACTTGCGTATAGGAACTTACCCGTAAAACTTCTCGAAATTCTCGACCAGATGAGGATATTTTCGCTTTCAAGCCTCGACAGCGTCATCAAAGCGCCGTCAGCCTGACCGGGAATTCCTCTTTCTGCGATATCTCCGGCGGCGGAAATCTCGGCAAAAACGGGCGTCCCGAAAGCTGTTCTCAATACGGCACCCGAAGATCTCGAGTCACTGTTCAGCAGTCTGTTTCCGGGATAGCCTTCGGCTTCATAACCGCCGCCGTATTCCCTGTGAAATAAATCGAGAGAAAAGTTCAGGGACGGAAATACAAAACCGTTTACTCCTAATCTCGTTCCGGCATAAATCTTTCCCCATGAACCTTTTGCCAGAGAAATTTCGTTTTCGCCTGAACCCGGTTCTTTGAGGTAAATCATTATTCTACCTCCGGGCTCTTCGGCGGCTGAAGGATTGTTGACAACAACTATACTCTTGACTGCTGAAAGCGGTATGGCTGACAGGTCGTATGCGCCTGAAGCAGGGTCGTTTACTTTTACTCCGTCAATATATACAGATATTCTGCCCGCCGATGGCCCGCTGAGAATAATTTTTGAAAAACCGCCTTCATTCTGTCTGTGAACCGTCACCCCTGATAAACACTCCAGTATCTCAGGTATGTCTTTTTTTCCAAATTTCTCTATATCCTCTTCTCTGAGGACCTCATAGTTCTGAAAAGCACGGGAGGCGCCCCAAACAGTTACGCCTTCGGCGGACAAGTCCGAAGGAATCATATTCACTGAATATTCCCTGGTTTCCGCGTGCTCTAAAAAAAAGTTTTCCTCAAGCTTTTCAAACCCGAGCCTTTGAAAAAGAACAGTGTGCTCTCCGGTTTGTATGCCGATCACGTAATATCTTCCGTTGGCGTCCGTCAGAGCCGCAAGTCTTCCGTCTATGAAAACAGATACGGTTGCTACAGGGCAAAGGTCATAAGCGTCGCGGACAGTTCCGGTCAAAGACGCGCAGAAAGAAGCGGCAGGAAAAAACAAAACTGTTATGAGAACATATTTAAAAATAAAAAACCTCTCCTTTCCATGGAGAGGTTCCGCACGCGGCTCTTTCACCGCACACGAACCCCCCGTCGTGACGATTCTAAACCCTCCAGCGCCAGGTCTTCTGACTCTCGCTTCTCTCTCGGGCGAACCTTCCCGGTTTTTTACCAGTGGTTAAACTCGCCTTCGTCAGCGATCACAGCGGCGGGGACCGTCTCCGTTTTCCGGAACTTCCCTTGTCGCCGAAGAATTTTTAAGGCAAAATTAAATCATTTGTGATATTAAATGTCAATACTATTAAAGGCAGTGATAATTGGCGAAAATTATATCCATAACTAATCAGAAGGGCGGCGTGGCAAAAACTACCACTGCCGTCAATCTCGGCGCGTCACTCGCGGCAGCTGAAAAGAAAGTCCTCATAGTTGACGCCGACCCTCAGGCGAACGCGACCATAGGACTCGGAGTCGAGTCCGCCAAATATAAAAATCTCTATGACGTTTTTTCAGGATCATGCTCTCCGCAAGATGCCATAATCAAATTCGACTACCTCCCCTTCTTTCATCTCATTCCTGCTTCACAGCATCTGTCCGGAATGGAAGTCGAACTCGCAGGGGAAAAAGACAGAAATCATTTCATAAGAAACTCTCTCGCCGAACTCGGAAACTTATATGACTATATTATTCTCGACACCCCTCCGACACTCGGCATTCTGACAGTCAATGCCCTCGCTGCGGCAGACGGGATTTTGATTACAATGCAGCCTGAATTTTACGCCCTCGACGGGCTGAGCAAACTGATGACGACATTCGATCTCATCAGAAAAGAGCTGAATCCTTCTATCGAGATAGACGGTATTGTTTTCACCCTCGTGGATTTCAGGCTTAAACTTGTCAAAGAAATAATGGACGAAGTGAGGAAATATTTTCCGGAACACGTCTTTGCAACATACGTCGCGAGAAATGTCAGACTCGCTGAGGCGCCGAGCTTCGGTAAACCGATACTGCTTTATGATGCGGATTCGGTTGGCGCGAAAAATTATGTTTCTCTCGCCGTCGAGTTCTTAAAAAGAGAAAGGCTTAAATATGAAAAAAAGACTGGGTAAGGGTTTTGACGCTCTCATCGGCTCGGCGTCCTCTCTCAAAACAACTGAAGACGCTCTTGTCGAGATGGACATAGATCTATTAAAAAAAGGTAAATTTCAGCCCCGGACATATTTCGACGACGAAGCTCTCAATGAACTTTCTCAGTCAATCAGACAAGACGGCATTATTGAACCGCTGATAGTAAGGCCCTCAACTGACGGAAGATACGAGATAATTTGCGGCGAAAGAAGATTCGAAGCCGCCAAAAAGGTCGGCCTGAAAAAAGTCCCGGTTCTCATCAGAGACGTTCCCGATCTAAAAGCCCTCGAAATTTCCATGATTGAAAACCTTCAGAGAGAAAACCTAAACCCCATCGAGGAAGCCGAAGGATACAACATCATGGCGACGAGATTTCATTTGAGCCAGAACGACATATCCGCGAGGGTCGGAAAAAGCAGATCGGCGGTAGCCAATTCACTGCGGCTTCTGGAACTCCCAGACGAAGTTAAGACACTCGTAAGAAAGACAAGTATCTCAGCCGGACACGCGAGAGCTATACTTTCTCTCAGGGAAAAAAGACTGATGGCTGCAGCGGCACAGAGGATAATTGACAAGAACCTCTCCGTCCGCGAAACAGAGAGCTATGTCGAAGATATAAAAAAAACACACAAACCCGGCAAAAGGAGAAAACAGAATTTCTCAAATCCTGAAATATCCGCCATCGAAAGCAAATTGTCAGAGAAGATCGGAAATCCGGTAAAGATAAAAATGGCCGGCAAAAAAGGAAGGCTCGTTATAGAATTTTTTTCCTACGACGAACTTAACCTATTGATGAAGCGTTTCGGCTTGACCGAACTGTAGTAATATTTCAGCGGGAGGTAAGATGAAATCAACCAATGAACGATTGAAGCTTTTTTGTGAAATTCCGGGTTTGACCGGTATGGAATCTTCCGTGGCGAAAAAGTTTGTCGAGGAGACAAAGCCTTACTCTGATGAAGCATATATAGACCGCGTTGGAAACGCCGTGGCTTTGAGGAAGGGCAAAGGCAAGAAAATAATACTCGCCGCGGCGCATATGGACGAAGTCGGTCTGATAGTAACCAAAATACTGAAAGGCGGATACCTTCGCGTCTATCAAGTCGGGGGAGTCGACAGGTCAATTCTTCCGGGACAGGAAGTTTTAATCCACTCTTCAAAAGGCAATATACAAGGAGTGGTCGGCTCAAAACCACCTCATCTGATGACCCAGGAAGAGCGCAAAAAACCTTTTCAATGGGATAATATCTTTATTGACACCGGACTCGACGAAAAAGACACTCTTTCAATGGTCTCAGTAGGAGATTTTGTTTCATTCCAGGCAAAAAGCGTGGAGCTTCTCAACAAGAGCTTTTCCTGCAAGTCAATAGACGACAGATTCGGGCTTGCCGTGCTTTTAATGACGCTCGAAAGGCTTAAAAACGTCGAATTGGATTGGAGTTTTTACGCTGTAGGAACCCTGCAGGAAGAATGGACGGGTTTCGGCGCCAAAAGCTCAGCTTACGAAATATGCCCTGATGTCGCAGTGGCTCTAGACGTGACTCACGCCAACATGCCCGGTCTTAAAGAATCCGAGACTTTCAAACTCGGCAAAGGCATAACTTTGTCTGTGGGACCCAACATCCACAGAGGGATTTTTACAAAAGCGAAAAAAATCTGCGAATACGAAGAAATCCCGTTCTCCACTGAAATAGCGCCATACGGAACAGGAACAGATGCTTATTCCATCCAGCTCGTCAGAAACGGAATTCCCTGCATTGTCATTTCAGCTCCTGTCCGATCCATGCATTCTCCTGTCGAAACCATATCCCACAAGGACATAGAAAGATCGGCGCGCCTACTGTCTTCTTTTGTGATCCAGCTCGAAGAATCCGATCTCGATATAGACAAAATCGAACCCATTGAAGAAGAAAAGGAGTAGCCGATGTATTTGGAAAAGCTTTCAAATCTCTGCGGCGTAGCCGGCTACGAACACGCTGTCAGAAAATTCATCAAAGACACAATATCAGAACATGTTGACTCCGTCCAAACAGACTCATTAGGCAATTTGATATGTATAAAAAAAGCAAAAGAAAAAGGTCCGAAAATCCTCCTAACCGCACATATGGATGAAATAGGCTTCATTGTAGAAAGCATCTCCAAAGACGGTTTTGTTCATTTCACCCCTTCCGGAGGAGTCGATCCGAGAATTCTTCCTGCAAAACGCGTTTTGATAGGAGATAAATCGGTGCCCGGCATTATCTGCTGGCCGCCGCCTCATCTTGTAAAAAAACCCGGCGCTTCCATACCTGAAGTTTCAGCTCTCATAATTGACATAGGCGCAGAAAGCGACAAAGCTGCCCAGAAAAAAATCGCGGTCGGAGATTTCATCACTTTCGACACTGTTTTCGGCCATCTCAGCAAGGACAGAGTCAAAGGAAAAGCGTTTGACGACAGGATGGGCTGTTCTCTTCTGATGGAAATGTTAAAAAACAAAGAAGGTTTTCCTTTTGATCTATACGGCGTTTTCACTGTCCAGGAAGAAGTCGGCCTGAGAGGAGCCGGAGTTCTCGGCGAGAGAATCAATCCCAAAGCGGCTCTCGTTCTCGAAGGAACCGGAGCGGCAGATTTCCCACAAGAAGACGAAGATCTAGACCTTCCTTCTTATCCGTGCCTCGGAAAAGGCGTTGTTGTCACCTTATCAGATAATTCGATACTCGTGAGCAGAAAATTAATTGACCTCATAGAAAAAGTGGCAAAAGAAAAAAAGATAAAATATCAGTTTAAGCAGCCGCAGATAGGCGGAACAGACGCGGGTAGAATACACATTTCGAGGAAAGGGATACCTTGCGCGATTTTCAGCGTCCCTTCGAGATATATTCATTCACCTGTATCAATCGCATCCCTTTCGGATTACAGGGAAACTTTGAAACTCGCAGAAGCCTTCCTGCCGGTCCTAGTAAAATCATTTTCATGAACAGGAGTCAGAAATGAGAGAAATTGCTGAAAAACTCACCCAGATATATGGTCCCTCCGGCAGCGAGAATAAAATACGCAAAGCCATAGAATCCGAAATAAAGCCTTTCGTGGATGAATTCCATACTGACAATCTCGGAAATCTAATAGCAAGAAAAAAAGGACCTGGAAAAAAGATAATGTTTGCCGCCCACATGGACGAAATCGGAGTAATAGTTAATTACGCCGACGAAAAAGGTTTTCTGCGGTTTGCTCCAGTGGGAGGCGTCAATCCTATTATCACGGCAGGCCAAAGAGTGGTTTTCGAAGACGGGACAACGGGAGTTGTCGGTTGTGAATTCAGGGACATAGCGCCTGGAAGCTTTCCTCCCCTCTCGAAAATGTTCATTGATATAGGCGCGAAAGACAAAAACGAAGCTCTTCTGAAAGTCAAAATCGGCGATAAAGCGGGTTTTGTCCAGGGCTTTTCCGTGAACGGCCAGCGCTGGATTTCCAAAGCTTTCGACGACAGGATAGGATGCGCTGTGATAGTAGACGCGCTGAAGAAAGTAAAAAAACCTCTAAATGATCTTTATTTCGTTTTCACGGTTCAGGAGGAAGTCGGTTTAAGAGGCGCCAGGACTTCAGCCTACGCTGTCGAGCCAGACCTTGCTATCGCGGTTGACGTAACCGGAACCGGCGACACTCCCAAAGGCTTCACTATGTCTGTGGAAATGGGAAAGGGTCCCGGACTGAAAATCATGGACGCTTCCATAATCGTCACAGAAAAGGTCAAGAACTTCATGAGAAGCGCCGCCGAAAAGAGAGGCATACCCTTTCAGAATGAAATTCTCGTCTTCGGCGGAACGGATGCCGGAGCATTCAGCGTCACAAAATCGGGAATTCATTCGGGCTGCATATCCATCCCTTCAAGATACATTCATTCTCCGAGCGAAATGGTCGATTCTTCAGACGTCGAAAACGCTTCGAAGTGGATTGTTTCGATCTGCGAAACAGACGCCTCTCAGGCGGGTTTTTAACAAAATATGAGAACGGACGGCAGATCCGCCGACGCTACAAGACCGATTAGGATCACGGCACCTTATCAGAAAAACGTGCCGGGGTCATGCCTCTGCCAATACGGAGACACGTGGGTCTGCTGTTCCGTTTCTATAAACGATGGAGTCCCGGCGTGGCTCAAAGGAAAAGGGCACGGATGGCTTACTGCCGAATACGGCATGCTTCCGGGTTCGTCATCTCAGAGAGTCCGAAGGGAAAGGATTTACGCCAATTCAAGGTCTCTTGAAATCGGCAGACTTATAGGACGCTCTCTTCGTTCAGCCCTTAATGTCGAATTCCTTCCGCAGATAACTCTTACCGTTGACTGTGACGTCATTCAAGCTGACGGTGGGACTAGAACGGCGTCAATTACTGGGGCTTGGGTCTCTCTCGCCATCGGCGTAAGCGAAATGCTTTCAAAAAAAATTCTCAAAATAAACCCCGTCATAAGGCAAGTGGCTGCAATGAGCGCGGGTTTCTGCGGGGACCGCCCTCTTGTGGATCTGGACTACGAAGAAGACAGTTCAGCCGATTTCGACGCGAATTTCGTTTTCACCAAAGACCTCGACATAGTTGAGATACAGTCTTCAGCGGAAGGTTTCCCCATAGAAAAAAAGAGATTTTTCGCTCTTTTTGAAACTATCTTAGGAGTTATGCCTTCTGTTTTCACGGTTCAGGACGAGGTCCTCGAGTCTCTATCAGTCTCCGTCCAATGCTGACGGGCAACACTTTCACCAAAACCGTGGACACCTATATGAACAGGGTCCGTCTCGATTCATATCTTTCGGCTTCCGGTGCCCCGACAAGCAGGTCAAGACTAAAAAAACTGATAGAAGAAGGCAAAGTGACCGTCAACGGCAAAACCGTCCTCGTTCCCCATCATTACGTAAAAAGAGGAGACATAGTCGAGGTGGTTTTTCCCAAAGAACCGGGTCTTTCCCTCGAGCCTGAAAAAATCGAGATAAAAATAACCTACGAAGACGATGATATAGTCGTTGTGGACAAACAATCCGGTATAGTAGTCCATCCGGCTAAAGGAAACAGGGGGGGGACTCTTGTAAACGCGCTGTTGTATCACAGCGGACTTTCTGAAAAAGGAAAGGACGATTACCGGCCGGGCATAGTCCACAGGCTCGACAAGGACACTTCGGGATTGATGGTGACGGCTAAAAACGACGAAGCATACAGAAGCCTTCAGAATCAGATTCTTTGCAGAAAAATGATACGGGAATACTTGGCTCTCGTCTGGGGAGACCCGGGAAAAGGCGGAACTATAGATGAGCCGATAGGGAGAAGCACTGTAAACAGAAAAAAAATGGCGGTGACTTCTTTCAGATCCAAAGAAGCGAAAACTCATTACAGAACTCTCGTAAACTATGGCGCGGCGACTCTGATTTTGTGCCGTTTAGAAACAGGAAGAACTCATCAGATCAGGGTTCACATGAGCCATGCCGGACATCCCGTCATAGGTGACCGGGAATACGGCGGTTTTACAAAATATCCCAAAGGGGTCTCCGGCAAATGGTTAAAACAGATTCAAAAAATCAACTCCCTCGCCCCGAGACAGGTTCTTCACGCGGCAAGGCTCTCTTTTGACCACCCGTCGGGCAAAGGAAAAATGAAATTTTTTTCGGCTTTACCCGGCGATATCGTCCCTCTTTTATTATTTCTTTCCCGGGAAAGATCCGTTTATTTGTATTCCACGTAAATAACCGATACCATAGTTCTGTCCGTGCTCGAATCCTTATACGTGCTCACTGTCGCCTCGGTTTTATCTTTCTTAATCTGTATCAGATAACCTTCCGTAGTTGATGTCTCCATAACCGTTTCCCAACCGCCGAGGTTTTTGTAGCGGGTAACAGCTTCACGCGGGTTGTCTCCCGTTTCGAATACTACAGTGCAATGGCTGAAGTCCGGTTCGTCAGAAACCATGACATATCTGGCTTTTGCTCCCGGATACATGAGTTCGCGGTTCAAATCATAATCGCTGAGATCCACTTCTTCGGCATAGTCATAAGAACCCGTTGAATCCTTAATTGTCACATTGCCGTTGGAAATATCGACCTGGCCTCCCGTCAGACCTTCCGTTATTTTTTCGCCCAGTTCTTCTTCGACTTTCTGGGATAATTTATCTCCGAGGTTGCACGCTCCGCAGCAACCCTGCATAAATAGAACCAGAGCCAAAAAAGCCGATATAATAATCGCTTGTCGAATCATTTTTCCTCCGTTTCTCTGGGTTTTTCCCCTTTTTTTCTCAGCTCATCATTTCTTTTTTTTACCGAGCTTATCAAGGTAACGACAAAAACATCTGTTCCCAAAACGATCAATGCAATGGGCCAGTCTCTCTTGACTTCCAGATAACCTGCGTTCGACAGCCAGGCCAGAGCGCCGAATACAATCAAAAGAATGCTGAAATTCAAATAGAACTTCATTTTTCCCCCTTTCGCAAGATAAAATTACACCAACACGGCGCGTCCTGTCAAAGAAAATGCCCCTGTCTTGTTTTAACACAAGCATTAAATTAAAAGAAAGGATCTACATGGCCTCCAAATACAAAATAATCTGGATTGACGACGAGGTAGAGCTCTTTGAACCTCATGTCAGGCTGCTCAACAAGCAGAATTACGAGGTAAAAACATCGAATAACGGCTATGACGCGGTCTCGATGATAGAGAAAGAATCATTTGATCTTGTCTTTCTCGACGTAATGATGCCGGGAAAAGACGGCATTAGCGTTCTCGATGACATAAAAAGCATCAAGCCGGCCCTTCCGGTTGTCATGATAACAAAAAGCGAAGACGAAATAACAGTCGAAGAAAGCATAGCGTTAAAAGCAGACGATTATGTTGTAAAACCAGTTCAACCAAGCCAGCTTATTGCAGTCTGCAAGAAATTTCTCGAAAGAGGAAGGCTAATAGACACGAGGATTCCTCCGAGATACACGGAAGAATTGAAGTCGCTTAAAATGAATTTCGAAAGCGACGATCCCATGATCTGGATTGAAACCGCAAAAAAAATAAACTCGTGGACATTGAGGCTGCTGGAAAGTTCAGATTCAATGCTTCGGGAAATACATCATGACATAAGGAAAGAAGCCGACCTGTCCTTCTCTTCTTTTCTTCAGCGTTGCTACCCTGACTTGATAACAGCTGATGATTCGCCCGTATTTTCGCACAGTTTTCTCGAAAAGGTCTTGTTGCCCCTTATCGACGAAAAGCATTCAATCCTTTTTGTCATAATAGACTGCATGCGTTCGGATCAATGGACAGAGATATCGAAATTCCTCGAAAAGAGCTTTTCTATCAGCTCCTCATACTACTACTCAATAATACCATCCGCCACGCCTTACTCGAGAAATTCAATTTTTTCAGGAATGACTCCGGACTCGACTGTTGCTAAATTTCCCGAATTTTTAACCATTCTCGAACAGCCCCATCAGAATAAATTCGAAAAAGATTTCCTTTTATCATTTTTCAGACAAGTAAGAGGAATCAACGACGGCGATATAATTTATAAAAAAATACTTAACAAAACAGGTGAGCTTTCCCTTCTTTCAGAGATTGAAAAAATGTCTTCGTTTCTTTTTTCAGCTGTCGTCGTAGATTTTGTAGACATTCTGTCGCATTCGATTTCGAGAAACCCGATTCTCGAAGAAATGATCCATGATGAAATAGCTCTTAAAAAAGCCGCCGTTACCTGGTTCGACAATTCACCTGTGATGAAAACACTAATAAAAGCAGGTGAACTCGGCATGACAGTTGTTATTACAACCGACCACGGATCAGTTCAAGTCAAAACTCCGGCCATTCTCAAAAATGCTCAGGGCGATGTTTCTGCTAACCTGCGTTATAAATACGGAGAAAAACTGAATGTCATTGACAAACACAGGGAGAGGGCTGTGGTTATAACCGATGCGAAATCATGGGGTCTTCCTTCTCACGGACACAAATACAACTATGTAATTTCCACACATGATTCTTTTCTTGTTTACCCCACCAATCCTGAACAATACACGAAAGACTATATAAACACGTTTCAGCACGGCGGGATATCGCTCGATGAAGTAATAATACCCTACGCAGTTCTGAAACCCAGATAAACGGACTATTTACTCTGAGTAACTTTCAATATAATACCCTCTTCGTCAATAGTCACTCTTGTCACTTTTTGGGATAAAGAATCGCCAAACGAAACATTTTTTCTGAATGTAAAAACCTTCATAATTTTCGGAGCTTTTTTCGGAAAGCTGACTCCGAGTTTTTCTGCGAGTTTTTTATCCGGAGAGCTCTCAACAGTTTTGATGTCCCTCTCTGCGGATACCAGATCAGGGAACTTTTCAAAAATTTTTTCCAGCAGGTCTTCATCTTTCATATTTTCTCCGTTTTCATTTTAATGTTAAAAAAGTTCCCGCAAGACCGTAAACGACAAATTGAAGCAATGTTTTTTTATCGTCTTCATCAAGAAATCCCTGCTGCCTGATCATTTTTCTTGAATAATCGACCTTCGCGTTTTTGAGTGCCTGGGCGGCGGGAAATCCTCTCAGTGCATATTGTAGAAAATATTTCACGATAAGGTCGGCTTCCTGGCTTGGAGGGCTGTATGGTCCGTAGGAAATCGTAGTGGAGCCGACGAAAATCTGAGCTCCTTTCTTGAGAAAAGCAATCGGTATGCTGTCGTCTTTTCCCCTCTTGTCCAAAAGCGCTCCGTAACACGCTTCGGATACTACACAGTTTTTATCGGCTGATATTATATCCGAGGAAGAAAGGAGCGGCGGATATTCATGCGTTCCCTGACCGAACCATAGAGCTCTTTTTTTGTCTCCGTGAACGTTGAAATAGAGCAGGCTTTTATCGGCAGACAACATATCTTCGTCTAAATTCCCTCTTTTGGCCGGCGGAGACAGAATCAGAGGGGCTTCGGGAGACAATACGGCATAAACTTCAGAGGAGGCTTTTTCCCAAACCTCCGCTGAAACCCCCCTTCTTTTTACCGCTGACACTTTGTCAGCGGCATTTCGTATGAAATAGAGCAGAAAATCCGGATTTCTTCTGTCGCTCGGTATCCTTGAAACCGGAAAATCCGGAACGAGAAATTCTTCCTCCAGACAGCCGTAAGGGTTATCGGATAAAACGCAGACATCCGCGTCGGAAGCGGGATTCTCAAGTTTGAAAAAAGGAATGCATTCGTCATCTCCCACAAGGGTTACATTTTCACTGCGCGTTATGACATTTTTCAAAATTCCCGCCCGGAGTTCTTCTGGGCTGAAATCAGTTTTTCCTGTTATCTCTTCCGCGATGAAAACTTGACCTCTCTCATAAAGGCTTTTTGTGACACACAAGGCGTCAATACCCTGATTTTTCAATTTTTCCCAGGATAAAACAAATGAGTTCACCACTTTATTTTCTACTCCTGTAAAGATATAATTAATTTTACAAAAGCGTCAAAAAATAGTAAATGATAAAATGTCAATAAATCACAGAGGAGAGGCATTGAAAAAGAATATTATTTTTTCTTTTATTCTTTGGCTTTTTTTATTTTCAGGCAGATCCGTAACCCTGCCTGACGGAGCGCAGAACACCGACAGGATATATTTTTATGAATACTGGGGCTCTCTTTTCCTTCACACTGAGATCGGCAATATACACATAGTCAGCGACGACACTCTCTTTATTGAAACAGTAAAAGAGGTCAGGGGCGTATCGCCGGAATCCGCTCTCGTTCTGCTGGATTTTCTCCAGACGGAAACAGACACTCTCTCGGGAATTTTGAACTGTTCTTTCTACGGCCCCGGAGAAGATTTTCCTGAAGGAATTGAATGGAAGGTTGATTTTATATGCCATGTCCTCCCTGACATGAACCTGAACCTTTATTCCGGAACGGGCAATATCGACGTTCACGAAATGTTCGGCAGGGTCTCATGCAATGTCGGAATCGGAAATATTAATATGGCCGGAGGCAACGGAACGGTAGAGCTGAAGATGGACACGGGCAACATAAACCTCAGATGGAGCCTTAAAAACACCGACGCTCTTCTTGTGAAGGGAAACACAGGCAACATAACTCTTCTTCTGCCTTTATCCCTTTCGGCTCAGTTGACAGTCAAACTCCCTTCGGGGAATTTTTCGATATCGGGTTTCGAGGAAGTTTTGACCAATTCATCTTCCGAACACGGAATGTATGTTTACACTTTGAAGGAAGGCGGCTCAAAAATTGATGTCGAAAACCTTCAGGGAAATATAACCATACTCGGATATTGATTTTGAAGTTTCCAAAGGGCAATCTCATAATAGAAAATACAAAGCTTAGCTTTGTCGATTTCGACAAGGTCCTTAACGCTTCCAAGCAGGAGAGAGCCTACAAGATATCCGGTTACATTTCAATAATCTATCCTGAATCTATAGACCTTCTTCTTGTGAAAAACGGCGAACCATACAACGCTATTACTTATTCTCACGATAAAAAATCAGTAATAGGAATTTCGGAAGTAATTGAAAGAGCCAGAAAATCAGTTATGGGTATTGTCAATTTTTACGAAGTCCCCGAGGAGCTTCTGCTTTTCATCCTGATATCTGCCACGAGGAAACCCGTCTTCAGCGCGCTCGGATGGGAAAAAATTGAAAAAATAATAAGCAATAAGGAAACCCTCATTTCTAAATTCTATTCAATAAATTTCACCGGATTTTTGGAATTCGTCTGCGACATCGACCACAATTATCTCAAAATAATCAACGGAGAAATTGTTAAAGGGTATTACTCCTCAAAACTCACAACTCAAGCCAGTTGGCCCGAATTTATCATTCTCCTCGAAGAATACTTCACTCGAAGAAAAGGAAACATCAGAATAGAAGGATACCTGTGCAAGACTGACGACAAGGAAGTTCAGGCTTCTCCGGCTCAAATTGCCCTTTTTTATAACGCGATAAACAGCACTTTCTCGAAATTTTCAGACGTGCTCGGTAAAACAATCGTCGAAAACACCGCATTGACAAGCTACAACAGGATAAAAGAACAGTTCAGTTTCATGGAAAATTCAAATTTCGAGAATTTGACGGTTGAGGGAGCCATTATCACGACTCCTCAGGAACTCGTCAGGACATTCGCTGCATGGTTCGACCTTATAAAGACTTCTTTTTCCTCCATAATAGGCGATACCGAATCGGAAAGTTTCATACAAATGTCGATACACGAATACAGATTCGCTCTCAAATCCATAGGTTTCTTTGAAAAAAGCAGCCTTTCATTCAAAGAATGAAATCCGGCTCTCTATACGTCGTATCAACTCCTATCGGAAACCTTGAAGACATAACATTTCGGGCGGTGAGGATTCTGTCCGAAGTCGATATTATCGCCTGCGAAGACACAAGAAGAACTTTTCTGCTCATGCAGAAGTACGGCATAAAAAACAAAACAATCTCCTACAACGAGAACAATAAAAACTTCCGGACTCCTAAACTCATTTCGCTTATGCGGAATTCTCTTTCGGTCGCCCTTGTCAGCGACGCAGGGACTCCGGTAGTATCAGATCCGGGACAGACTCTCATCAAAAAATGCATAGAAAACGCCATCAGTGTCGTTCCCGTTCCCGGGCCTTCGAGCGCTGTTTGCGCAGTTTCGGTTTCGGGTTTCAGGGCGGAGGAATTTCTTTTTCTCGGTTTCCTGCCTAAAAAAAAATCCAAAAGGACAAAAAAACTAATTCAGGCTTTTGATGCGGGGATTCCAGCCGTTCTCTTTGAATCTCCGCAGAGGCTGGCAAGGACTCTTTCGGAAATATCCGAGCACGAACCGAAGAGATGTCTTTCTGTGGCGCGAGAGATGACGAAAATAAACGAGGAATTCCGGTTCGGATCTGCGGAAAAATTAGCCCAAGAATTTTTAGGAAAAACAGTCAAGGGAGAGATTGTAGTGGTTATAGGCGGAAAAGAAACATGATACCGCAAAAAATAGTTTCTCTGTTCAGAAAAAAGGTAAAACCTGCTGTCGTCTTTTTTCAGAAAACGGGATTTTCCCCTGATTCCCTGACAATCTTCGGGCTTCTTCTGACTTTTGTCTCATCTTTTTTCATCGCCATAGGCAGTTTTTTGGCAGGTGGCCTCATTCTTCTTTTTTCAGGCATTTTCGACACTCTCGACGGCGAACTGGCAAGAATCACTTCAAGGGTTTCTCCGAGGGGCGCATTTCTCGATTCTTCGTTCGACAGAATAAGCGAATTCACGACGCTCGGAGCATTCGCATACTGGGCTCTCTTCACTGACAAGGGTTCTTTCAGCGCCGGATTCGCTGATAAAAATACTTTCGTTTTAATGTTATTTATAGTATTATTTGGCTCATTGCTGACAAGTTACCTGCGGGCGCGAGCGGAAGGTCTCGGGAACGGAACCAGGCAGGGTTTTTTTGCCAGACCCGAGAGGGTTATTTCGACGGCTTTAATAGCGATAATCGGCAAAAAATTCGTTTTCTGGGGTTTTGCGGTTCTTCTTCTTCTTGTCAGCGCCACTTGCATTCAAAGGTTTTTCGTTATATGGAAGAATTTTTCAGGAGGTAAAGATGGCAGATAAGAAAGTCAGAGTAGGTATCATAGGAGTAGGCAATTGCGCTTCTTCTTTGGTTCAGGGCGTTTATTACTACAGAAACGCCCGGGAGAAAGATTCAATTCCAGGCATTATGCATGTCGATCTCGGCGGGTATCATATCCGCGATGTTGAATTTTCCTGTGCGTTCGACGTTGTTGAAGGAAAAGTCGGGAAAGATCTCTCTCAGGCTATTTTCGCTTTCCCGAACAACACCTATAAATTTACTGATGTTCCGAATCTCGGCGTCAAAGTTCATAGAGGAATGACGCATGACGGGATAGGAAAATATCTCAAGGATATGGTTAAAAAAGCCCCGGGTCCTTCCGACGACGTTCAGAAAATAATCAAAGACACGGGGACGGACGTTGTAATAAACTACCTGCCTGTAGGCTCTGAAGAAGCCACTAAATGGTATGTAGAGCAAATACTCGCCGCGGGGGCGGGTATGGTCAACGCGATACCGGTCTTCATAGCCACCTCAGAGTATTGGTCGAAAAGATTCGTAGAAG
Source organism: Caldifarciminota bacterium (assembly GCA_016929715.1). Taxonomy (GTDB): domain Bacteria; phylum SDB-A; class SDB-A; order SDB-A; family SDB-A; genus JAFGIG01. The sequence goes on along the minus strand of JAFGIG010000109.1, from coordinate 14,422 downwards.
CCGGACAGCCTATAATAGGCGACGATATAAAGAGCCAGGTGGGAGCGACGATTACACACAGAGTCCTCACTCAGCTGTTCATCGACAGAGCCGTAAAACTCGAAAAGACTTATCAGCTCAACGTCGGCGGCAACACCGACTTTTTGAATATGCTCGAGAGGGAAAGGCTCGAATCAAAAAAAATTTCCAAGACTCAGGCCGTCACTTCTCTTCTTCCTTTCAAGATGAACGAAGAAGACATCCATATCGGCCCTTCGGACTATATTCCATGGCTCAAAGACAGAAAATGGTGCTATATAAGAATGGAAGGCAAAACTTTCGGCGATGTCCCCTTGAACCTTGAAGCCAAACTTGAGGTATGGGACTCTCCGAATTCAGCCGGCGTCATAATAGACGCCGTGAGATGCATCAAACTCGCCAAAGACAACAACATTTCCGGACCCCTGAACGAACCCGCGTCCTATTTCATGAAATCCCCTCCGAAACAGTATCCCGACAGTATTTGCAGAGATAAAACAGAGGATTTCATAAGAAAACTTTCATCTAAAACGCCCAAAGAGAAAAAACCGGAAAAACATAAGCTCAAAAGCAAAAAGTAAAAAATATATGCCTCTTTTTATATCCTTTGAGGGCGTCGAAGGCAGCGGTAAAACGACGCAGATAGAACTCTTAAAAGCATACCTGACTGAAAAAAACAGGGATTTTACCGTTACATTCGAGCCGGGAGGGACCGAAGTAGGGAAAAAAATCCGGGATATACTGCTTCAGAACAAATTGAACATATCGGCATATACTGAGCTTTTTCTATATCTTGCCAGCAGAGTTGAAAACACTGAAAACGTCATCATTCCTTCGCTCGAATCGAACAAGATAGTGATATCCGACAGATACGCGGATTCAACAATTGCATATCAGGTTTACGGAAGAGGACTTCCTGAAACTCTCGTAAACGAACTCAACACTATTGCCACAAGCGGAATTAATCCGAACATCACTTTCCTTCTCGATTTCGAACCTGAATGCGGACTGGAGAGAAAGGGCTTGAAAAAAGACAGAATAGAAAAAGAAAACATCGAATTTCATATCCGCGTCCGCGGAGGCTACAGAACTCTGGCGAGGAAACATCCTGACAGAATAATTTTGTTAGACGCCAGGCTTCCGCAGGATGAAATACACCGTGCGATAGCGGACAGGGTTCAAAAACATCTTGACCATATATAAAGATGAATAAAACAGAAAATTCAAGGGGGATCCGCATGTCAAAAAGACAATTTTTCATTATTATATTTCTGAGTTCCTTCCTCAGTTCGTTATTCGGCGCTTCTCTTTGCCTATTCGCCAAAAACACGACTTATCCTCCCCGGACAATCCGTGAAGAACTCGAATTTTTCTCGCAGTCGCTCGACATTATAATGTCCAACTACGTCACGGACATCCCAGTCGGCGAACTCATCGAATCATCGGTAAAAGGTATGCTCGAAAGGCTTGACCCATACAGCGTTTACTTCGATTCAGTCGAGTTCGCGAGAATGCAGGAAAACACATCGGGAAATTTCGGCGGACTCGGGATAGAGATCGGCATAAGAGGGACTGTTCTCACGGTGATCGCTCCTATGGACAACACACCCGCTGAGAGAGCGGGTCTCGTTGCCGGCGATCAGATCCTCGAAATCGACGGAGAGTCCACAGAGGGAATAACCACAGAAGAGGCAGTGAACAAACTCAGGGGAATTCCGGGCACACAGGTAAAAATCAGAATACTGCACCCTGGTCAGTCCGAACCGGTCGATATCACTATCACAAGGGAAATAATACATCTCAACTCGGTTCCCTACGCCGAAATGATCCCTGGCACGGATATCGGCTACATACGCCTTTCAAATTTTTATTCCGACGCCGGTAAAGAAGTATATGACGCAGTTAAAACTCTTTCGGAAAACGGCGCGAAAAAATTTATTCTCGACCTTCGCGGCAATCCCGGAGGGCTTTTGAGAGAGTCAATAGATATCTCAAACATATTCCTTCCAAAGGGCTCGACGATTGTATCGACAAACGGAAGGGCAGGAAGAAACAGGTTTTTCTCTGAAAGAGAACCGCTGTCGCCTTCGAGTCCCTTGATTGTCCTCGTGAATTTCAGCAGCGCTTCCGCCTCCGAGATAATCGGCGGCGCCATTCAAGACCACGACAGAGGATTAATAATGGGTTCGAGGACATACGGCAAAGGGTCTGTTCAGAGTATTTTTCCGCTTTACAGAGGTTCGAGAGGCGCTATTAAGCTGACTACAAGCAGATACTACACGCCTTCAGGAAGGCTTATTGACGCCGGGCATTCGAGGACAAAAAGCCAAATCGAAAATAACATTTCGCTTGCCGATTCAGGCCCTTACGTCACAGTGGGACCTCTTCGCAGGAATGTCTGTGGCGGAGGGGGAATATATCCGGATTTTTTATTTTACTCATCGCTGCTTTCAGATGAAGAACTAAGCCTTGTCAGAATGGGTCTTTATTTTACTTTCGCCACCGAATACACACTTGAAAATCCTTCCCTTTCAAGGGATTTCGAACTTTCCAGGTCTGATTTGGATAGATTTTACCTTCTTGCGGCAGATTCAGGCATTTTCATCGACGAATCAACTCCAGAAGAAATCAGAAAGAACATCATATCTCAGCTCAGAATAACAATAGCCACTTCTTCATTCGGTGCTGACGGCAGGTATTACGAATCACTCAAGTCCGATGAAGCCGTTGAAGTTGCCGTCCGTCTGCTCAAAGAGACCGAATCCATGAGGGATATTTTCACGGTTGCGCAAAACCGTCTGGAATGGCAGAGAATAGACGAACGGGCGCTCGCTTACGAAGACAGCATCCGATCGATTATCGATGAATGATATACTCGCGGTAGGGTCAGTCGCTTTAGACACAATCGAAAATTCAACCGGCAGGATAGACGACACTCCGGGCGGGTCATTGTCTTACTTTACCTGCGCCGCCGCATTATTCAAAAAAGTAATACCCCTATGCGCTGTCGGAACAGATTTTCCGCCTTTTTCCGAAGCATGGGGGACTGACAGAAAATTCGACAAATCAAATTTATCAGTCGAGGAAGGACGAACTTTCCGTTGGGGTGGAAAATATTCAAAAGATCTGGATTTCAGACAGACCCTTTTTACTGAACTGGGAGTGTTCGAAAATTTTGAACCGGTTCTCAAAGGCAGGGCAAAAAACGCCGGATTTGTTTTTTTAGGCAACATTTCGCCTCATCTGCAGTTGTCGGTCATTGAACAGTCGAGAAAAGATTCATTCAAAGCTCTCGACACTATGAATTACTGGATAGACGGTTTTTACGAACCTCTTATAGAGGCGATTTCAAAAGTCGACCTGCTTTTCATCAACGATCAGGAACTTCTGCACATCACGGGCAGAAAAACAGAGACATCTTCAATACTCGATATTTTAGAACTCGGACCCCGTTATCTTGTCCTTAAAAAAGGCAAAAACGGAGCTTTCGCCTTTTCAAAAGACAGATACAGCTTTGCCGGAATTTACAAAGACACAGCACTGATAGACACGACAGGAGCGGGAGACTCTTTCGCGGGCGGAGTCATGGGATATCTCGCCTCGACTGCAGACCCCGCGAAGACCCGTATCGGATGGAAAGAAGTCCGAAATTCCCTTGTCTACGGCGCAGCCGCAGCTTCATACGCCGTAGAAGGTTTCGGCCTTTCTTCTCTTCTCGGGGCTTCAAAAAAAGACATTGAAAAAAGGGCTTCGGAGATCCCCCTTTGAAATATCCTCGTGAGTTTTCACTCATTTTAAGGCTTACGGGCATCGTTTTTCTCGTTTTTTTTCTATGCTCCGAAACATTCGATTTAAGCCAGCAGGTAAAGCACAGACTGATGAGGACAGGAGCGCTTTCAATTTCAATCGTATTCTGGCGCTACTTTGAAGAATTTAAAAAAAAAGAAGAAAACGCATTGCCTCTTTTGTTTTTCATATTTCTTTTCGCCGGAATATTCAACGCTTTTTTCCCCGTGATAAGAATGACAGCCGCTCAAGCGTCTTTTTTTCTGGGGGCGTTCCTACTGACGGCTTGCACTAAACTAATGTTGTCTTATAAATATTCGGGACTGAAAAAACTCCGCGTGATTGCGTATCCTCTTCTTGGGCTTTTTTCTTTTCTTTCCCTGGCGGGTTGAAATGATCAAAATCGGAGCTTCTTTAATATCTTCAGACCTGATGAACTTAGGCGAAGTCATAAGAAAACTGGAAAGCGCAGGACTGGATTTCATTCACTTTGACGTCATGGACGGGCATTTTGTCCCTAATCTGACTTTCGGACCGGAGATGGCGCGAGCAATAAGAAAAATATCGAAACTTCCTCTGGACATTCATCTGATGACCGATGAACCCCAGAAAACAGCCCGTTGGTTTATCGACAGCAGGCCTGAATACCTTTCATGGCACATAGAAACGCCAGCTGATCATTTGGGTATAATATCATTTTTGAGGGAGAATAAAGTCAAACCAGGGATGGCATTAAATCCTTCAACAGATGTCCAAAAGTTAATGCCTTTTCTCGATTTTCTGGACTTCGTCCTCCTTATGAGCGTCAATCCCGGTTTCGGAGGGCAGAAATTCATTCCTGAAGTTGCCCAAAAAGCAGTTGAAATTTCAAAAAAGAAAAAACTCGAATTATTCATAGACGGAGGCATTAACGACAAAACCGCGCCTGTCGCCCTCAGAGCGGGTATTACGAACCTCGTCTCAGGCTCTTATCTTGTTCAATCACAGGATTATTCCGAAACCATGAAAAAACTCAAAAATTTCTAAAAAAAAGCACTGATTCCGTGCGGTGTTTTTTCTTTTCGCTTTTTATCTGATTTCATAAATAACATAATATCAACACATATTAAATTTTGTTTTAATTGGCATATTATATGCATTGAATTTAGTGGAGGTTAAAATGAAAATATCACTAAAATTTGTGTTTGCTTTAAGCCTTGTCATCATTACAGGATGCTGTAAAAGGCCTTCAATGGTGAGAAACGCAGTTACCGTGACCGGAGACAGGCAAGTAAGATTAACGTGGTCTCCTAATCCTGAATCAGGAACGGATTTTTACAGGGTTTACAGATGTCACAGCCCTTCAGGGTATTATGAACTTTTAGCAGAGACGCCTTTCGAATACTTTAATGATAACGCGGTTTACAACGGAGTAACATATTTTTACGCTTTATCCGCCGTTAACACCTGCGGAGAAGAAGGTCCTCTAACTGATTATCTTATATACGATACTCCCCGCCCTCAGGGATTTTACGCGAGCATTACGGACGTTTCACAGAATCCCGCAACCGCAGGCTGGGATTTCTCATCCTACGCGCGCTGCGACGCTGCGTCGCAGGTCTGCGATATATATTATGAATATACCGGATCTGCTGGTTATATTGTATGTTCAGACCTCAGCACAGACATTCAGGATATGGGCTGGGCGTATTCTTTTGACGACATTTCTTACGCGCCAACTGGAGGCTGGTCTCCAACCGGAGACGCGGAAGCCATAGTGAATCATGTTTACGTAATTTGGACCAGAACTGACAATTACGCGAAAATATACATTCGGCAGGTGACCCCGTCAGAGATCGTATTCGACTGGGCTTATCAGACTGACCCTGGAAACAGGGAGCTGAGCATCGGTCTTACTGACAACAATTCTGTTGAAATAGAATGAAAAAAACCATCTCCTTTCTTCTGCTCTTCACGTCTTTCCTTCCTCCTCTCCCGTCTCTCTGTTCATACAGAGAGACGGGACTTTCCGTCAGGTCCGGGCCCTCGCCGGTAAATCTTCCGACGCAAATCCTCAATCCCGGATCTTTTAAAGGAGAGAAAATTTTTTCATCAAACATCCCTCCTTCCGTTATGATTTCAATCATCAACAGTTTTGACTTTTTCTGGGACGAGAACAACGACGGAAGTTCATACAGGCCCGTTGTAAGATTTGACACAAGCCGGATTTTTTCCAAATACATAAAAACTAAAACTCGTATCTGAAGAACCTAAATCTTCAATCTCCCTCTTGTGAATTTTGCCTGTATTTGCGATAATGTATCCGTGAAAAATCCTTTCGACATAATTTTCATGAAGAAAGCTCTGAAAGCTGCAAAGACAAGGAAAGACAGAAACCTTCCGAATCCTGCCGTTGCCTGCCTTGTTGTAAAAAAAGACAAAATCGTCTCTAAAGCCGTTCACATGGGCTGCGGAAAACCGCACGCGGAAAGAGCCGCTCTTGAAAAAGCCGGAAGAGAGGCGGCGGGTTCGACTCTTTATGTCAATCTCGAACCGTGCTGCCATTACGGCAGGACTCCGCCGTGCACCGAAATAATAAAAAAAGCAAAAGTGAAAAAAGTGGTTTATGCCCTGCAAGACCCCAATGAACTGGTCTGCGGGAAAGGTTCAGAAGAATTGAAAAAGGCCGGAATTGAGGTCATCTCAGGTGTATGCGCTGAAGAGGCTTTTGAACTGAATGAGAAATATTTTATCGCCCGTCTCTATAAAAGGCCTTTCATAAGCCTGAAAGCCGCTTCCACAGCTGACGGTTTCGTCCGTGATAGAAACGGCGTGTCAAAATGGATTACGGGAAATGCCGCAAGGGCTTTCGGGCGAAAACTCCGATCATCCCATTCAGCTGTCGCCGTCGGAACAAACACAGTCCTCGAGGACGACCCTAATTTGACTTCCGGCCAAAAAAAACATAAAGACCCCCTCAGGGTTGTCCTCGACAGACACGGAAGAATACCTCGCGAAAGCAATGTTTTTAAGGACGAAAATTACGTTTTGTTCTCTTCAGTCGAAAAGGGCATGCCGAGGACAGAGTTTCTGGAAGAGAAAAAATTCGCCTTTCCGGAAATACTGGACATACTCTACAGCAAATACTTTGTTTTTTCCCTGCTGGTAGAGGGAGGACCTACTTTACTGTCGTATTTATACAATTCTAAACTTTTTGACAGGATATTCCATTTCACTTCGCCTTTTTTTCTCGGCGAAGGACTGAAAATGATAGAGGGGGAATTCACTTTGGAAAAACACCCTCTCTTAATCAGAAAAAAGGTTTTCTCTATTGAAGAAGACTTACTCACGGTTTACAGTAATTCTGAAAGAAAAATAAAAATCGGAGATAATGGTTGTTTACAGGCCTGATAGAGGAAACCGGCGTAATAAAAAGAATTGCGGGAAAAGGAACTTTTTGGGACATCACAATATCTTGTCACAAAACTCTTGAAGGCCTCAGCCCAGGCGATTCAGTTTGCGTCGATGGAACGTGCCTGACTGCCGTTGAAAAAGGAACACACGATTTTAGGGCTCAGTTGTCCATGACTACAGTTAAAACGACAAAAGCGAAATATTACAAAACAGGTTCGGTTGTCAACCTTGAAAGGGCTCTCAAGGCGGACGGCAGAATAGGCGGGCATTTCGTCCAGGGCCACGTTGAAGGAATCGGCAAAATCAGAAAATTTCTCCGATCCCCGGGAAATTCCTCCCTCGATGTCTCGGTTCCGAAAGAAGTCTATGGAAAAATAATTTCCAAAGGATATATCGCCATTGACGGAGTGAGCTTGACAGTCAACTATATTAAAGGATCAATCCTCAGAGTCACCGTGATAGAAGAAACTTTTAAGAGAACCAACCTGAAATTCGCCCGTGCTGGCATGCCCGTAAACATTGAAAGCGATTTCATGTCACCCCAAACACGGAGCGCATAATATGATATGGAAAATCGAAGACGTAGTTGAAGACATAAGATCCGGAAAGATAGTCATAGTAGTAGATGACGAAGACAGGGAGAATGAAGGAGACATGGTGATTTCAGCCCAGAGGGTTTCCTGCGAAGACATAAATTTCATAACTAAATATGCAAGAGGCCTTATATGCGTTTCCATGCCAGAAGAACAAATGGACAAGCTCGGAATTCCCATGATGACACAAAAAAACACAGCCCCCTATCAGACAGCATTCGGAGTCTCGGTTGATGCCGCAAATGGCATAACGACAGGCATAAGCGCTCACGACAGAGCAAAGACGATTAACCTCCTCGCTTCGGAAGACTCAAACCCTTCAGATTTCGTAATGCCCGGACATATTTTTCCTCTCAAAGCGAAAAAAGGCGGCGTTCTCCGAAGAGCCGGACACACAGAGGCGGTTGTCGATTTAATGAATATCGCCGGACTCTCTCCGGCAGGAGTCCTGTGTGAAATTCTCGCCGATGACGGATCCATGGCAAGGCTCCCTCAGCTGGAAGAACTTTCCCAAAGACTCGGATTGAAAATCATCACCATAAAAGATCTTATATCTTACAGAACAAAAAAAGAAAAGCTGGTCAAACGAGCCGCTTCAGCAACTATACCTACGAAATGGGGAGATTTCAAACTTTATCTCTATGAAACAGATATGAACAACGATATCCATGCCGCTCTTGTAAAAGGAGATATCTCTTCAAAAGAAAGCGTCCTCGTCAGGGTCCACTCTGAATGCTTCACGGGTGATGTCTTCGGTTCCATGAAATGCGACTGCGGAGACCAGCTTCACTCAGCGATGAAAATGATAGGAGACGAAGGCGTAGGCGTTTTGCTCTATATGAGACAGGAAGGCAGGGGAATAGGCCTTGTAAATAAAATCCGGGCATACTCTCTGCAGGAAAAAGGATATGACACGGTTGACGCGAATCTTTGCCTCGGGTTCAAACCCGACGAAAGAGATTACGGCATTGGAGCTCAGATTCTTTCAGATCTCGGTTTGACGAAAATAAAGGTCATGACAAACAACCCTAAAAAGCTGATTGGCTTGGGCAGTTTCGGACTCAGCATAGTCGAAAGAGTTCCCATAGAAACTCAGCCCCACGATAAAAACATTGAATATCTTAAAACAAAAAAGGAAAAACTCGGCCACATCTTAAAGGAGGTTTAAATGCCCGTTATAATGGAAGGCAGATATTTTGGAAAAGGAAAAAAATTCGCCCTCGTGGCTTCCCGATTCAATTCCTCTATCACCTCAAGGCTTGTTGAGGGAGCAATAGACGGTCTTTTGCGACACGATGTCCTTGAATCAGATGTCTTGATAATCTGGGTTCCCGGCGCTTTCGAAATGCCCTCCGTGGCAAAAAAAGCCGCCGCATCCGGAAAATACGACGCTGTTTTGTGCCTCGGTTCTGTTATCAGAGGAGAAACGCCTCATTTTGACTTTGTGGCTTCCGAGGTTTCAAAAGGCATCGCTTCTGTAGGACTAGAATCTAAGATTCCGGTGATATACGGCGTCATAACAGCGGACACTCAGGAACAAGCCCTTGACAGATCGGGCATTAAATCCGGCAACAAAGGTTTCGACGCGGCCTTGTCGGCTTTAGAAATGGCAAATCTGTATTCCGAAATGGGATAATATTTGCAGTCACTTCACAATCTCAGAAAATTCATAGTCAAAAAACTATATAGAGATGAATTTCTCTCTGAGGACGACTGCTTTTTTTTAGAATATTACGGCAAAAACCTCCAAAGCGATGATTTGGAATGGATAGAAAATAAGATCTCTTCCGTTAAAAAAAACCTCGCCCAAATCGATGATTTGATAAAGAACAACTCGACTAACTGGAATTTTGAAAGAGTAGGACTTGTCGAAAAACAGATACTCCGCCTTTCAATAGCGGAAATTCTCTTTTTCCCTGAAGTCCCCGTTGCGGTAGCTATGGACGAAGCCATCAGGCTAGGAAAAGAGTTTTGCGGGCCCAAAGCCGCGCCTTATATTAACGGAATGCTCGAATCCGTAGCGAGGGAAAAATCAAAATAGCTGTTTTTTCAGATATTCACGGAAACCTCCATGCCTTTAGAGAACTACAAAAACATTTATTTTCTGCCTGCCCTGACTTGACTGTTTTTCTGGGCGACGCGATCGATTACTGCGCTTTCCCGAATGAATGCGTCGAAGGAGTAGAAGAAGTCTCGGACATAAAGCTCTATGGAAACCACGAAGCCTGTGTATTGGGAATGATAGACGAAGAATACTTCACTGACACGGCGAAACAGTCTCTCAAGTGGACAAAAAAAACTTTATGCTCTTCTTCAATAAAAACTATTTCCTCCTGGGAGTTGACAAACAAAAATCTTTACGGATCCTGGGAAACGGTTTTCTCTCACAGTTCATATTCTTCCCCGGACTCATGGGAATACATTTTCGGGCAGAAAGAGGCCAAAAAAGAATTCGAAAAAACATCAAAAGAATCTCCGGGTCTGGTTTTCATTGGACACACTCACTCTCCGGCTGTTTATCTTTTAGACTCCTCTGGCTGTCATTCAGTGCCATGCACTAAATCGCAATTGGAAATTGACCTGAAACCCGGCTTGAGATACATTGTAAACGTGGGCAGTTCAGGTCAACCGAGAGACGGAATTTACATGCCGTCTTATGCAGTTTTAGACACTGAGAAAAACAGTGTTTTTCTCGGCCGTTTTGATTACGATGCTGAAACGGCTTCAAAAGAAATACTCAATAGAGGGCTTCCCAAAAATTTAGCCCTTCGTATATTGACCGGAACATGAAAAATATTTTCCTCTTAATTTTTGCCGCTTTACTGATTTCCTGCAGAGAGGATAAAAGACGGGACTTAACCTTCAGAACCGATTCAATAGAATTCACAAAATCTCCTTCTGCAGAAACTCTCATGGGAATTTTGGATTCGGGTGAATACCTTTCTTCCCTTCTTGTCCGGGTCTCCCCCTCCGCGGTAAACGTCGGCGAAGTATCCCTTATCTTCGGACAGCTTTTCAAAACGGAGCAATGCCGGCCCGGTGAAAGCCTTTTCGTTTACATTGAAGCCGATACAGTCGCAGGCATCGTTTTTAAGCGAAAAGAAGACCAGATATACAGGGTTTTCCGGACCCAATCCGGCTGGGAGGGTGAGACTGTTGCCGTCGATGTCACTTTCATCCCTTTCGTCATCAAAGGCTCTATTGATTCAGAAAACCCTTCGCTCTGGCAGAGTATAATCAGTTCGGGCGGCAACGACGACGTAGCGGCAGCTTTCTGTAATTTACTCGAGTATCAGGCTGATTTCACTTTCAGCTCGAGAACAGGAGATTCTTTTGAAATTTTGATTTTCAAGAAATATTCCGAAGGAAACCTCATTGGAAGAACTCCTATTATTTCGGGCAACTACTGGGGTTCGAAAACCAGAGGCGATGTATATTTATTTCCTTACTCAAGATTCACTCATTTCAGCCTCGACGGCCAGAGCGCTCAGAGGAGATTTTTAAGTTCTCCAGTGTCTTATACAAGGATATCTTCGGGATTCTCTCCTGCGAGATTTCACCCGATACTTCAATACACAAGAGCCCATAGGGGCGTTGATTATTCCGCTCCGACGGGAACTCCTGTTTCCGCTATCGCATCAGGCACGGTTACTCTGTCAGGGTGGGCAGGAGAAGCCGGAATTGCAGTGAGGATAAAGCACGCCGGGGGAGTTGAGAGCGAATATTATCATCTCAGCAGAATATCGGACGGAGTCTCTGTCGGCCGCAGAGTCGAGCAGGGACAGGTCGTCGGTTTTGTCGGCTCTACGGGCCTTTCAACCGGGCCTCATCTGCATTTCGGCATAAAAATTGACGGCAAACACGTCGATCCGCTTCCTGTGCTCGAGAAAGCGTCAGGGGAACCCCTGCCTCCTGAAGAAAAATTACTGTTTAAGAAAGCGATACGATACTACTATTTCATGGGCGAAGTAGTCTCAGAACTTAACTTCATTGAAATTAAAAATTTTGTTTTCTGAAAATGAACGCCGTCGAAATCAATGACCTTAAAAAAAACTATTCCCGGGGGTTCATCCCGAAAAAAATAAACGCTCTGAACGGGCTTTCGTTCAGCGTCAAAGCCGGCTGTATATACGGTCTTCTTGGGCCAAACGGCGCGGGAAAATCCACAACCATGAAAATACTGACCGGACTGGTCAGAAAAGACGGCGGTTCTGCTGAAATCTTCTCAAAACCGGCCGGAACTATGGAATCAAAAAAAATGCTGGGTTTTCTGCCGGAAAATCCTGTTTTTTATTCCCACCTTACAGGTTGTGAATTTCTTCAGTTTTCTTTTGATCTAATAGGGAAAAAACCGGAAAAGAGCCGAACTCGCCTCCTTCTGGAATCCGTCGGGATAGCGGAAGTATCCGGAAACCAGATAAAGACATATTCCAAAGGCATGCTTCAGAGACTTGGAATAGCACAGGCGATAGCCGGTGAACCGGAACTTCTGATACTAGACGAACCCCTTTCAGGAGTTGATCCGGTTGGAAGAACCGAGATAAAAGAAATCATAAGGGACCTGAAAAACAGAGGCAAAACGGTTGTGATTTCCACACACACTCTGCCCGATATAGAAGAACTCGCGGACGATATCGGCATAATCGACCAAGGTAGGCTGATCCTCGGAGATTCGCTTTTCAACATAACCTCGAAATACCGCAAACTATTCATTCTCGTCGTCGAGAAAACGGACGGTCCTCCCCGTTCGTCTCAAACAGACATTTTGTATACAAACTGCGGCGAGAATCTTTGGAAGACCGAAGGAGAACGCCAAGACCTGGAAAAAGAAATTTTTACCTTCAAAAATGAAAAAATCAATATAATAAAATTCGGCCCTTCTCTTTCTCCTCTCGAGCAGACTTTCGTCTCTCTAATAGGAAAAACATGAAAAAGACTCTCTCTATCGCCAAAAACACTCTTAAAATAATCGCCAGGGAAAGATCCATATATTTCATAGCGGTGTTTCCGCTTTTTATGGCTTTGATGGCTGTTCTAATCAAGCCTCTCGTCCTCGGAGAATTCGAAAAAATTCTCAACGACTTCGCCAATTCCACTTTTCTTCTCACAGGTATTCTGATAGCAGTAGTCACAGGGACTTCCGTAATACAGACTGAGCTTAAACAAAAAACAATTTATCTTATACTCTCAAAACCCGTCCCTAAAGAATGTTATGTTTTCGGCAAATTTTTAGGAATGTATTCCGTCATATTCATTATCCAAACTGCAATAGCTTTGCTTTTTATAGCCGTTTTTCTCGCGACAGGATTCCCTTTAAGCAGCGGCTTTTTTATTAACTTCGTCTTCGTTCAGTTTCAGCTCCTGATTGTCTGCTCTTTGAGCGTATTCTTTTCTTCATTCGCGACTCCGGTTACAAGCGCGGTATTCACATTCCTCACTGTCGTGTCCGGAATGTTTCTTTCATCGGCGCTGAATTTCAGCGATATAGGAGAAAAATTGAATCCGGCTGTTGCGGCGGCAGTATCTTTTCTCGGTTACATTCTTCCCGCTTTGTCTCAGATTGACATAAACGTGCTTGCTTACAGCAACATACCCCTGGGTTCAGATTTTATAATTTCTTCCGCCTCTTATTCTCTTTGTTATGTGATTGCGTGCCTTTTTCTTTCAGTTCTAATATTTGAAGGAAAGGAATTCTCCTGAGTATAGCAGAAGCCCTTAAAGACTATCCGGCACCTATATCGGCTTTCATTTGGTTTTTTTTAGGAGCCTGCTTCGGTTCTTTCGCGAACGTATGCATATACAGACTGCCGAGAAAAATATCTATTGTCGGGCCGAGATCATTCTGTCCTGAATGCCGCAGGAAAATCCCTTTTTACCTCAATGTTCCGGTCTTTTCGTATATTCTGCTGAAAGGAAAATGCCGATACTGCGGAAAAAAAATTTCTTTCCGCTATCCTGCAGTTGAAATATCTGTGGGGCTTCTTTTTCTCCTGTCTTTCATTCTCTTCGGCACTTCGGCAGACGCCCTGAGGATATCAGCTTTGTTCTTTATTCTTTTTGCGGTTTCCGCGACCGATGCTGAGAGGTTCATTGTTCCCGTAAACCTGACCTTTTCCGGAATCGTGTTCGGCATCGCTACGTCTTTTATGGACAATTCCTTCGTAAATCCCTTATCAAGCGCCGCCGGCGCGGCTCTCGCGGCAGGTTCGGTTCTCCTGTTCGACGATTTCTTCTCTGCATTTTTCAATAAAAAAGGTTTGGGAGACGGAGACGCGAGCGTCGCCGGACTTATCGGCGCGTTTGTCGGCTGGAAGGCTTCTCTTTTCTCACTATTCATGGGGTCATTCCTGGGTTTGGTCTACGGCTTAACAATCATGTTTTCGTCAAGGAAGAGAGATGAAAAAGACTGGAGAGATCCGGAGCCTAAATGGAGAAAAATTCCATTCGTCCCTTTTATCGCGTCAGGCTTTACTATATGGATTATTCTTTTCAGACTTTTAAACGACAACTTTCCTTTTTAATCAATCCTCTGCTTCCAATGTCAATTGTCCGTTTTTCTCCCTTATCGCCACTTTTTGACCGGGCACTATATCTCCATTAATTATCATTTCGGCTATTGAGTTTTCTACATT
>JAFGIG010000108.1 GCA_016929715.1 Caldifarciminota bacterium | reverse complement strand
GATCGGTTGCCGTTGACAAAATCCCATTCGTCTATTATCTTGACGCTGTCGGCGCTTGAAAACCTCCTGAGAGCCTCATGCGTCCTGTTGAAACCGGAGTCAAAAATAGATACTATAACCCCTTCTCCTCTATATCCTTCATCATGACATTGTTTAATACCTACAAATGAAAGTTGAAACTCGCTTGGTCCGTATATAAGCTCGCTGTCAAAAGATTTATAGGCTTCTTGCTGTTCAAGTTTTGTCTCCATGACGTTGACTTTGTCCACATAGGCGACAAAACTTAGATTTTCTATCTCTCTGAGGACTGCGGGGTCGTCGGTTCTTATTATCACGCAGTTGAGCCATTTTGAAACTCCCACGGGTTCGACTCCGAGTTCGACGACCAGCTGAATATAATAAGGGCTCGGAGGCGCGTCATCGAGAGTAACTCCGTTTCCCCTGACGTTTCTCCTAAAGAGCGATCTCGGAGAAAGAAGGTTTTGAGCTTCTTCTAAGACCGCGTCAATTCCTCCCCTTCTTTCTATGTCTTTATCTTTGAAAAAAACCCAATAATCGGCGGCTTGAACAGTAAGAGCCAGAAAAAGAAAAACAACAGTTAAAAACCTCTTCATTATTCCTCCAGAATTTATTTAAAAACCATTTTCATAAGTGTCGGGACTATGGAAGATGCCATCTTAAAAAGAACAGGCACGGATTTAATAAGCCCCAAAAGCATTTCGTCAGCTGAAAATTCTACTATATTTTTGCCATCCAGATTCTTTTGAGCCCACTCGAACACCGGCGGAAGGAGTTTTTTGTCGTTAGCTATATAGGCATTTCTCAAAAAAAGCCTCTGTTCGAACTGCCTGCCTTCGCCGTGCCACCATGCTTTGTCGTATATATTCGAATCTTCGAGTTTATCCTTTTTCAGGAGTTTCGACGCTATTTCAGACGCGAGCCTCGCAGATGTAAGAGCTGGTCCAATTCCGCCTCCGCTCAGGGGGTCTGCGAGCCTTGCCGCGTCTCCGACTAAAAATACTCCGGGAGCTGAAATTTTCTCCATTTTTTTCACGGGCACAACTCCGGCTATCTCAGAGACAACTCCGGCGCCCTTGAAATCCCTGCTGAGCCATTCTGCGAGCCTCTCGAAAGCTCTTTTTCCTCCTGCGTCTCCCCTTATTCCGAGGCCTATATTCGCCGCGTGATTTTCCTTGGGAAAGCTCCATGCGTATCCGCCGGTAAAAAGCTCTTCGTCGAGAGCCAAAAGCAGGGCTCCGTTCTCATCCATTCCCGAAACATCGGCTCTGACCTCACAGCAGGAATAAATATCTTTGGGCAGAACGCTCGTGTCAATGCCGGCCATTTTCCCCACGACAGACTCAGGACCGTCGGCTCCGATGACGACTTTTGCCTCAATATCAAGAGATTCTCCGTTTTTAGTCCCTTTTGCCCTCCAAAGATCGTCTTTTCTTTCAAGGTCGGTTATACAGCACCCGAGAATCAACTCTGCGCCGGCTCTCATCGCCAGATACGAAAGATGTTGGTCGAACAGAACTCTGTTCAATATGACGCCGTGGCCGGGGGCGTTAAGCCTGACTCTTTCGCCTTTGTAGTCAATTATAATTCTGTCTATTCTGCAAGATATTGTATTTTCAGGTATTTCACCGACGACGTCTTTTATTGTCGGCATATCGAGGCCTTCGGCGCATCTTATATCCTGAGCCACAGCGGAGTTTCTCTCTGCGATTACGACCTTAAAACCTTCGGAAGCCAAATACCTTGCCGCAGTTGCTCCCGCCGGTCCGCATCCTACGACCAAAACGTCAGTCTTTGTCTTCATCATCGGCTCCGATACTTATAGCGCCCTGAGGACAGATTTTTTCGCAATTATAACAGGCGACGCATTTTTTAGGGGAATAGTGAACTTTTCCGGTTCTGACGACCAGGGCTAAGGGTTTGCACACAGCGACACAGCCGCCGCAGAGTTTGCATTTTATGTGGTCCAAAAGTATTTTTTTCATCTTCACTCCGAGAGTAGTTCAGGCAGATTTCTGCCGACAGTCCTGACATATATAAAATAAGCAGTAACGGAAGGAATTATACTCAAAGCGAGCAATATAATCAAAAGTAAAATTATAGGGAAAGTTATAACCCCGCCCGTCAAAACGTAAATCGAAGGCAGGAACAGCTTTATGTAATATTCAAGAGCGAATGACAGGACAAAACCGAACGTGTAACCGAGAAGAAGATCTGCGAAAGCTATCGAAAACACCTGAAAAGAGAATATTTTGGTCAGGTCCGAAGGCGAAGCGCCCAAAGCTCTTAAAACGCCTATCTGCCCGGATCTTTCGGATATCTGTCTCGATATGGTGTAGACAGTGCTCGTCAGCGAGGATATGACTATAATTAGCGAGAAAGCTGTTATTCCAAAGGTGACGAGCCTCAAAAAAGTCGAAGTCCTCTTGACCAGTTCGCTGTCCGTCCTCGCCTCAAAACCCATTTTTTCGATTTCCTCGACGACTTTGGACACAGCAGAAGGCGACTCGACCGTCACGATGACTGAAGAATACTGCTGAGGCTTATCGGGATGGTAATAGGAATTGGCTTCTCTGACAAATTCAGTGGGAACTCCAAGGGCTAAAAGTGACAAATTTGAGGACAAGCCGACAAGTTTGACCCTGAAAAGCCTCGGAGGAAGGCTCTCTTCGGTAATCGAGCTTCTGCCTACCTCGAGATTTGCCTCAAAACCGATAACTGCCTCGGGTGTTATTCCCGGAAGTCTGTTGGCAGGGGCGAGTCCCGCGTTGTAGAGATTCAAAAGAGAGGAAGATATGACAACAGGCAGAATTCTCGCGGTGCTGTCGTAAAAACTCCTCTTGAAATGTAGCCGCGCAACAGGGTCGTCTATGTAGGAACTGTCAACTCCTTCTATCGTCACGTCTGTGTAATAAGTCCCCTGAATACCCGGGACGTGCCCGGAGAGCGATGCCGGCACCGCGCAGAAGAGCTGAGAGTCTATGGCGACGACTCCTTCTATTTCGAGAATTCTAAGAGCCGCATCGTAATCAAGAAGTGATGAGCTTTTTTTCTCGACAGTGAAGAAACCCACCCTGTTAACTGCAGGAGAAACAAGTATCTGTCCGCTCGTAAGAGAGGATGAAAATATTTTGGCGAGAGCCGATTTTATGCCGAAACCGAGAGACAGAAAAAGAAATACGAGAGAAGTGCTTATTATCAGCATGATGCTCGAATAGAAAAATGACGACCAGTGCCCCCTGTTCCAGAAAGAAAAAGCCCTCACAAAATTCCTAAACTTCACAGGTGACCTCGACTTTTTTATCCTGGACCCTGACTATATAGTCTGGTTTGAGTTTGACTGCGTGGACCACGACAATCAAAGTGAAAGGCTTTTCGGCTCTGAGCTCGCCGACAAGGTCGAAAAGTATCTGCGTGTTCTTTTCGTCGAGGCTCGCGGTGGGTTCGTCGCAGAGGACGACCGACGGAGAATTTATAAGAGCCCTCGCAAAGGCAACCCTCTGCTTTTCCCCTCTTGACAGTTTATTGACTGAATGGCTCGCCACTCCTTCCAGTCCCAGCCTTCCCAAAAGCCACTGAGCTCTTTCCCTTATTGATTTGTAGTGTCTATCGGCAAAAAGAGCGGGTAAAACGACATTTTCCAGGGCAGAGAGTTTGCCGAGAAGGTGAAAATCCTGAAACACGAAACCTATCATTTTCTGCCGCATCAGGGATATTTCGCGTTTATTCAGCTTTTTTATGTTTTTTCCGTCAAAAAATATCTCTCCCGAATAGTCTGTGTCAATAGCCCCCAAAATCCTCAGCAAAGTGGATTTTCCGCTTCCGGAGAGGCCTTTTATGAAATATATCCTGTCCTTTTCCACTGCCAAATTGACATCTTTTAGGACATCTATAGTCTCTGAAGGGAGTTTGTAGCTTTTGTTGAGTCCCCTGACTTCTATAACAGATTCCAAAGAAACATCCTCGCTATGGCTTCGTGAGCTTTTTTGGGTTCCCATTTACTGAAAGAAATCCGGGCGCGCACCTCTCCGGTG
>JAFGIG010000017.1 GCA_016929715.1 Caldifarciminota bacterium | reverse complement strand
GCGAGAATAGACGTTCTCGACAGCACAGGAAGAGTAGTTTCATCTTCGTCTGAAAATTTAGAAATTCCATACTATCCCGGCCTTAAATTTCTGACCAGCGGAAGAAGAAACGAGATTATTATTTGGTCAACCGAGAGAACAGATTCAATTATTGGAATACCATTCAGAAGTTATAAACTGGCGGCGGTGAGAACAGAAGGAAACGGCGCTGTCGTCGTCTATCTTGACGAGTCTTTTGTCAGTTCAGTTATGACATACGCTTCGGTTTCTAAACTTGTCAAAGACGTCGGAACTTCACCAGGATTCGCGTATGTTGCCGTGCAAGGATTTGAAGGCATCATTTCAGCTTCGGGAAGAATTGAGCAGCTGTCTAAAATCGAGGACGATTCAATTCTCCTTTCAGTGATAAGAATTCAAAAAGCGAAAGTAAGAGAGTCGGTTTTTCGGGGGAAAGTGATTTACGAAGTCGTTTCTCCGCTGAGCTACGAAGGAGTTCCCAAAGGAGTAATCAGAATAGGAATATATCTGGACGACTATCAAAAAATAATAAGCGAATACAGGCAGAGAATTGTGCTGATGTTTGTTTTTTTGTGGCTGACTCTCTTTTTTTCATTTATCACAGCCGTTCTCGGGTTGAGATATTTTTCGGTTAAAAAAGAGCTTCTTTCCGCTGAAAGCGTGACGAGCAAGCTCGTGGATTCTGCAAATTACGGCATATTTATAGTAAACAGAGAGATGGAATTCATAAGAATAAACGAATACGGGCGCGCTCTTTTCGGCATAGGAAATACGGATATCAGAAAACTAAAATACAAAGAATTTTTCGGCAAAGACGAGCTTTGCATAGCGAAGACTTCTGAAAACGAAAGAGAAATAAAAGACCTTCTGATAAATATCAACCTTCCTTCGGGGAAGAAAGAAGAATTTCTCCTCGACACCGTAGTGTTGAGAAATCCGGACGGAATAATCGGTATAGTATCTTTACTCAAGGATTTCAGATTTTTTAAAATTGAAAGAGAGCTTGAAACCGAAAGGGAAAAATTAAAGGACATATCCCAGATGACTACTTCGATAGCCCATGAATTGCGGAATCCTCTGAACGCGGTTTCCATAGCGGCACAGAGACTCGAAAAAGAACTCGATTTTGGCGAGGAAGATGAAAAAAAAGAAATTCTAAAAATGATGTCTTCCGCAGTAGAGTCTTTGGAAAGAAAACTCGGCAACCTTCTTATGTTCGCGAAGACTTCGAAATCAGCAGGACTGCCGGTAGATATGATGCAGGTTTTATCTGATCTGAAAAAGATACATGGACTTGTTAAGATTCACTTGAAGCCTTCGGGAAGCGAAGTGTTTTTAACAGGCGACAAAACAGATTTTTACAGGTTTTTTGACAATATGATTGACAATTCAATTAAGGCGGGTTCAAAAAATATCTGGATCGATGTAACGGACCAGAAAGAGAGTATTGAAATTGTATTTAGCGATGACGGCTCAGGAATTCCTTATAAACACAGAGACGACATATTCGAGCCTTATTTCACAACAAACCCTTCAGGCACAGGTCTCGGTCTGTTCATAGTCAAAAAAATCGTTGAGGAATACGGAGGAAGTGTAGTTCTGGAAGAAACCCGGGATAAAAGCGCTTCTTTCAGAATAACGCTGTCGAAAAAAAGCGATGCCTAAAAAAGCTTTCAAACTTCTTGTAATTGACGACGAGAAAGACCAGAAAGACCTTCTCGCCGGAGCACTCACAAAAGAGGGATATGAAGTTGTTACTGCTTCGGATTTTACCCGAGCGACAGCGGTCTTCGACAATTCTCTCGTAGATATGGTCATAACGGACATGAAACTCGGCGAAGGGAAAGACGGCATATCGATACTTGAATACTGCAGAAAGACAAACCCCGAGATCCCTGTAGTGCTGATAACCGCTTACGGAAACATAGACAGCGCGGTCACCGCCATGAAATACGGAGCTTATTACTATCTTACAAAACCCATAAAGCTTGAAGAACTTATGGAGCTTGTCCGGAAGGCGATAGAAGAACTCGAAATTATAAGAGACAGCAGAATTCTTCAGGATATGTATGTCGAAGAATTTTCCGAGCATCCGATTGTGGCTCAAAGCCGTGAAATGAAGGAGGTCCTTTCTCTCGTTTCGAGGGTCGCAAATTACAATATATCTGTTCTTTTGACGGGAGAAAGCGGAGTAGGAAAAGAAGTTGTCGCCAGAGCTATTCACAGGACATCTTCGAGAAAGGAAAAGCCTTTTATTGCTGTGAACTGTTCTGCCATACCCGAAACTCTTCTCGAAGCGGAACTTTTCGGCGCGGAGAAAGGCGCATACACCGGGGCTGTAGCGTCTAGAAAAGGAAGACTTGAACTGGCTGAAGGAGGAACTCTTTTTCTGGACGAAATCGGAGACATATCACCGGTTATACAGGTAAAACTGCTTAGATTTCTCTCTGAAAAGACATATGAAAAACTCGGAGGAGAAAAAACAATCGAATCAGACGTCAGGATAATTGCGGCGACGAACAAAGATCTTTCTTCGGAAATGAAAAAAGGAAATTTCAGAGAAGATCTGTTTTACAGACTGAATGTCGTAAACATAGACATTCCTCCGCTCAGGGAGAGAAGAGAAGATATAATACCACTTGCGAGAAGGATATTAAAAAACCTTTCAGATAAAAATCCCGAGAAAAAAGAACTTCGTCTTTCTTGGGAAGCGGAAAAAACACTGGTGACCTGCAAGTGGCAGGGGAATATAAGGGAGCTTGAAAACGCTATACAAAGAGCTTTTGTCCTTTCAAGAGGAGAGTCGATAATCGTTTCAGATTTTTCAACAAAAAATCAAACTGAAGACCTTTCTCTAGAAGCGGTTGAAAAAATGCATATTGTCAGAGTCCTTTCAATTACATCGGGAAATTTGCAGAAAGCATCCGACATACTGAAAATTCACAGAAACACGCTAAGAGAAAAAATGAACAGGCTCGGTTTGAAGTGAACACTGTCCTTTTTTTATTTTTCGGACTATTGAGCTCTACGGAAACAATCACGTATTCTTGCGGAAAAATGGTGTATGACTGGATTGCTAAAAAAGTTATTCTCTACGACTCTGCCTATATAGAATACGGAGATATAAAACTTTTCGGGGACACAATAATATTCTTTCCCGACGAAAAAGTTATAGAAGTTTTAGGAAATATGAAAATAGTCCAGAAAGACCAGGAATTGACTGGAGAACGGATGATTTTCAACATCGACACTAAATACGGAATAGTCGATGGAGGAAAAACAGCCATAACGGAAGGCTTTTTTACGGGAGATACCGTATGGCAGATAAGAAGCGATCTCTGGTTTGTCTCCCGGGGAACATTTACAACTTGCGGCGAAGAAGTCCCTCATTATCATTTTTGGGGAAAAGCCATGATAGTCGAACAGGAAGGCATGCTGATAGCCGAGCCGGTCATTCTTTACATCGGAAATGTTCCTGTTTTCGCTTTACCCTGGTGGTTTTTTCCCGTAAAAAAAGGAAGATACAGCGGCTTTCTTTTCCCGAACGTAGGCAACAGTTCGACTGAAGGACGTTATGTAAAAAACATAGCTTATTTTTGGGCGATCAACGATTATTCAGATGCGACTTTTTCTCTCGACATAATGGAAAAAAAAGGCGCGAGGTTTAACTTTTTAGGAATATATCTTATCAAACCCTATCTTTCGGGAAATATAGGATTCGGGTATATAAGAGAGACCGACACCGGAATAGAAAGGTGGAGAATTGAGGGAAATCATTTTCATCAACTGAATCCGAGCACGCAGATTCTCGCTAGGGTTGATTGGCAGAGCGATAAACGATACAGGATTGATTACGGAACGGATGTTCTCGTGGACCTGAATAAAAGAACGTCATCATATATTTCTTTGTCTAAAAACTTCAAGATACTTTCCGGGCAGGCTCTAATACTGCGGAGCGAAGATCTATTGAATGACAGAATCTCCTACCGTCTTCCCGATATATCTTATACATTTTTTTCAAAAAGAATATTTACCGGCTCCAAAATCGCGAATCTATATTTGACAAACTCAGGAAGATTTTTAAGAACTATTGAGGAAGATTCAATTGGCTCTTACGAAAAAGATGAGCTTTCTGCGAGCGCGGGACTTCAGAATCCGGTTAAAGTATTCAGGCACTTCAGCTTGACGCCGAGTATAAACGCGAACGGATTGATAAGAAAAGAAGACACTATCGGTTCTTATTATTTCAGGCGGTCTTGGACATCCTCGGTTTCGATTTCAACATTCTTATACGGTCTTTCAGATTGGAGTTTAGGGTCCATAAAGAGAATAAGACATGTTCTGAACCCTGCTGTTTCCTACATTTATTCACCGCCGTCCATGGAAGGTTATTTCGGCGATACGTCTTATCAGCGGACCATGGGCGAGACCGTGTCGAGAATGAATTTATCCCTCCAACAGTCTTTTCAGATCAAATGGCAATCCGGAGAACAGCAAAATAAATATGAACTTTTTTCGCTTGGATCTTCTATCAATTATGATTTCGAGAAAAATGAAAAAAACTGGTCAAATCTTACACTCTCACTCGACAGCAGATTTTCACAAAAAATCTCTATATCCTGTAGATGGGCTTATGACCCATACACTCTGGAGAGGTTGTCTTCTTCCTACTATCTTACTTCATATCTTTCTGGACAGATTGACAGATCTTTTTATCTAGACGGCAATAGCCGGCAATGGAATTTGACGACAGCATATTCCTATTCGGAAAGCAAACTCTCCAAAAATCAGCAGATATGGTTTACCGCCGGATTCGATCCTACTGACAACTGGAGAATATCATACAGCGCGAGATGGGACATTGAAGAAAACAGCATGGTCAATCAATCCATTAGTATTTACAGGGATCTCCACTGTTGGGAAGCTTTTTTCACATGGCAAAAGTTCGGTGAAGCATGGAATTATTCCTTCACTGTGAGGATAAAAGCAATACATGACGTGAGAGTGATGAGAAGCATGGTCAGCTTTCTGGTCCCCCGTATATAGTGCCAAAATCGAAATAAACATTAAATAATGTATAAAAAAAGTTGACAAATACAATGTTTTGTGGTTTTGTCATAATTGACAAGCAGTCAACAAACCTTAAAAGGGAGGTTGGTAGAATGAACAAAGGCGAATTGGTAGATAGAATTGCCACAGAGACAAAATTGACGAAAACACAGTCACAAAAAGCTCTTGAGAGCTTTATCGGCGCAGTTCAAGAATCTCTGAAAAAAGGCAAAAAAGTGACGCTGGTCGGTTTTGGAACATTCGGCGTTAAAAACAGAAAAGCCCGCAAAGGCAGAAATCCCCAAACTCAGGAAATCATCAAGATCAAAGCTAAAAAAGTCCCTCATTTTTCTCCTTCGTCGTCCTTGAAAGCAGTGGTTGACAAAACGAAGAAATAAAAAGTTCTGTGCGGGAGAAGATTTTTTTAGCCTCCGCCTCAAGCAGGCGGAGTTTTTTTCTTAGTGCTTTAAAAGCTGAATTTTCAGTAATAATTCCTGAAGTCGATGAAACTCCCTTCAGAGGGGAATCTCCTCTGGAATATGTCGTTCGGATGGCAAAGGAAAAGTTTTCAGACGCGGCAAAAAAGGCGGGAAGGGAAGATCTGTTTATAGTGAGCGCGGACACAGTTGTCGCGCTTGATGAAGACATCTTTCTCAAACCGGTCTCAAGAGAAGAGGCTTTAAGTCACATCAGAAAACTTTCGGGAAAATGGCACACTGTGCTTACCGCGCTTGTCTGCGGTTTTAAGGATAAGAACACCACGGAGGTCTCCTCTACGGAAGTTTGTTTTAGAGAGCTTAAGGAAAATGAAATCTCTTTGTATCTTTCAAGCAATGAATGGATGGGAAAGGCAGGGGCTTACGCCGTTCAGGGATTGGGGGGCTTCATGGTAGACGGAATAAAGGGAGCTGTTGACAACGTAGTAGGTTTTCCCACTTCGCTTTTTTTATCAATGGCAGAAAAGCATGGGATATCTTTCCAAGGATGAGCTGATACTTCTCTGCCTTTTGCTGTTTGTTTTCACCGCAGGCGCCTTGGGATGCATAATCAGGCAGAAAAGAAACAGCAGGGTTGAATTTGTGAGCCGGAATGAAAGATTTCTTTTTGCGGCTGACGCCTTTGTGAAAAGAATCGATCAAATATCAAGAATTGCAGTGGAGTCAAACGAGACAGTTTTAACTGCAGAGTTGTCCAGTCCTGAGTCTGTTGAGATCCAGACAATAATGAAACAAGACGATCAAATAGTCTCGCCAGTAAGCATAAATTTTCCTGTCAACATAAACACTGCAGACAGAGCGAAACTCGAGGCTCTTCCGGGCATCGGACCGGTTTTAGCCCAGAGAATAATCGATTACAGAAACATCAACGGAAATTTTACCAGAAAGCAGGATATACAGAACGTCAGAGGCATAGGAACGGTCAAATATGCTAAAATTGAAAGTTTGATAACTCTATGAACATTCTGACCTCAAAGGATAAAAACAAAAGGGGTAAATCAATTTAATTGACAAAATTCTGACCGCATTTAATAATTTTTTATCAGAAATATGAAAATTGGCGAAATACTCATAAGCGAAAATCTGATCACGAAAGATCAGCTCGATAAAGCCCTCGTTGAACAGCAAAGGCGAGGAACCGGAAAACTCGGAAGTATAATGGTTCACCTCGGATATATAAAAGAAGCACAGCTTGTGCAGGCGCTTGGCAAAAAACTTCATGTTCCCGGAATAGAAATTGGAGCGTTGAATCTCGACAGGAACATAATAAAGATTGTCCCGGCAAATATGGCTATAAAACATCAGATGATACCGATTTCGAGAGTGGGTAAAACTCTGAGAATAGCGATGGTGAACCCATTCGACCAAGGCGCTATTGAAGCGGTTAGATTCGGTCTCGGTTATGAAATTGAACCTGTCATAGCCGCAGAAAGCGCAGTCTTGAACGCTCTCGGAAAATACTACAAAATTCAGGGAGCACTCGACGTCGTAACTTCCACGGTAGATGTCGTCGACGACTCGGATATACTCCAGGGCGCGGATTCCATAGAAATCGGAAAAGGGATTATGGACCTTGAAAGGCTTGAGAGCGAATCGAAAGCTCCGGCTCAGCAGTTTGTTTCGAAGATGCTTAAAATGGCTGTCGATAAAAAATGCTCGGATTTTCATGTTGAACCCTATGAAAAAGAACTACGTGTCCGTTTTAGAATTGACGGAATTCTTCACGAGATAGCGTCGCCGAATTTTGCACTGGGTCAGAGCATTACCACATATATCAAGCTTCTCGGCGGCATGAAGCCTGATGAGAGGAGAAGGCCCCAGGACGGCAGAATAACTATGAAAGCAGGCAGCCGGCTTGTAGATTTCAGATTAGCCGTGATACCTACTATTTTCGGAGAAAAGATTACTGTCAGAGTTCTCGATAAAGCCAATGTCAGTTTCAAGGTGGATGATCTGGGTATGGACATGAGAGGCCTTGAATATTTTAAGAAGGCTATTCACAACCCCTACGGAATAATAATTGTCAGCGGCCCGAGCGGATGCGGCAAGACTACTTCTCTTTACGCCGCTATGACTGATATAAACAGCGTCGAGATAAATATTACTACGGCTGAGGATCCCGTAGAGTATATCCTTCAGGGCATCAATCAGGTGCAGATGAGCCAGTCCGCAGGTTTGACCTTCGCTCTGGCACTCAGGGCTTATCTAAGGCAGGACCCCAATGTGATAATGGTGGGGGAAATAAGAGACAGGGAAACGGCTGAAATAGCCATCAGAGCTTCTTTGACGGGTCACCTCGTGCTGTCCTCCGTCCACAGCAACACAGCGGCATCGACTGTCACAAGGCTTGTCGATATGGGAGTAGAACCTTTTCTCATAGCTTCCACGCTGACTCTTGTTGTAGCGCAAAGACTTATAAAAAAAACATGTCCTCACTGCAGGAGGCAGATAAGAATTTCAGAACATGTTTTAAAAGAAGTCGGAGTTGATCCTGAAAGATTCAGCAAAGTTGCTCTATTCAAAGGAACCGGATGCGAAAACTGTCAGAAAACAGGATACGCAGGCAGAAGGGCGATTTTCGAGGTCATGTATATGTCGCCGAGACTGAAAGAGCTTGTATTGAGCAGATCTACAGCCGATGAACTTAACAGAGCCGCCATAGAGGAAGGAATGGTAACATTGAGAGAGCACGGCTTTATGTCTGTCATGGCTCAGGAGACTGACATAGAAGAAGTTATTAAAGAAACAGCGGAACTCTGATGGCGAAAGAACTATTAAACGCTCTTTTAAATGCGAGGCTGATATCGAAAAGCCAGATTAACGCAATTGAAGAAAAAAGACAGGAGACAGGTGATTGCGAGATAGCTGTTCTCATAAAGAGCGGGCACATATCCGAGCAAAGACTGATGACCTTTTTCAACAAGGATTACGGCATACAGAACATAGACATGGCTGAGCAAAATCCTGACCCAGTCGTTCTCGAACTTATTAAACCTGAGATAGCTAATAAATACAGAATATTTCCGATAAAAAGAACGGGGAAAAGTCTTGTATTAGGTATGGTAAATCCTCTCGATGAAGAAGCGCTCGCAGAAGTCAGTTTTCTGACAGGGCTCAGTCCTCAAAAGTATTATGTCCGCGACAGTCAAATGCAGAGATATCTCGAAAAATACTATCCCATTCAGACCGGAGGCAGTTTGATCTCGATGGAGAGCCAAGCGGCAGCGGAAAAAGACAGAGGAGACCTTCTTATCGAAGAGGAATACGAGGAGGAGATATCATTCGGAACATCTTCTCAGGCAGCCGATTTCGTAAAATACATCATAGATGACGCGGTTGCGAGAAAAGCCAGCGATATCCATATTGAATTCATCGGAAAAAGACAAAGGGTTAGGATGAGAATAGACGGTGTCCTGCAGGAAGTCGTGGATGCTCCGGGAAAATTCAGCCTCGCCATAATACAGAGAGTCAAAATTCTCTCAAAAATGGACATATCTGAGCATTTCAAACCTCAGGACGGAAGGATTCAATGGCGCTTCAGAGGAAGAGACATAGACCTCAGAGTTAGCGTTATACCGACTGTCCTCGGCGAGAAGATAGTCATGAGGATACTTGACAAGAGCAGCTTGATGGTAGATCTGAAGGATCTCGGTTTTTCGGAAAAATCGCGAAAACTTTTTGAAGACGCTCTTGAGAGGCCCTACGGAATAATACTGATTACCGGCCCGACAGGAAGCGGAAAATCCACAACTCTCTATTCTGCGCTGAGCAGGCTGAACAGACCTAATATACAGATAGTCACGGTTGAAGACCCAGTCGAATATAACCTGCGCGGAATAAATCAGGTCCCTATAAACGCAGAGATAGGATTTGATTTTCCAAACGCCTTGAGATCTCTTCTCAGACACTCTCCCGACATCATCATGGTCGGTGAAATAAGAGACACTGAAACTGCCGAAATAGCAATCAGAGCTGCTCTGGCAGGCCAGCTCGTTCTTTCGACTATTCACACGAACGACGCTCCGTCAACGGTCAACAGACTCATCGATATGGGGGTAAAGTCTTTTTTGGTAGCCGCGTCATTGAACCTTATACAGGCTCAGAGACTTGTCAGGAAAATATGTTCCAACTGCAAGGCTCCTTTTGTATATCCTGAAAAATTTCTCGATGATGTCGGCTTATCGGAAGATGAGATGAAAAACGCTGTTTTTTACAAAGGAAGGGGATGCAGCAACTGCAACAACACAGGATACAAGGGAAGGGTCGCCATTACGGAAGTGATGCCGATATCAAAAAAATTAAGGCAAATGGTCGTCGACAATCAGTCCACAGCTGCTCTGAAAAAATCCGCGGAGCAGGAAGGGATGGTATCCATGAGAGATGATGCTCTTGACAAGGTAAAAAAAGGCTTGACGACCCTTGAAGAAATGATCCGCGAAACTTCTTCGCTGTAACGGGAGGAAAAATGGCGACAATAAGCATAGAAAATCTTCTCAGGGAAATGGTTGAAAGAAAGGCTTCAGACCTTCATCTGACAGTTGGATCTCCTCCCGTATTCAGGATAGACGGAGACATAGTTCCTTCCCAGTATCCAAAACTTTCCCCGGACAACGCACAGGCATTGGTTTATTCGATTCTGAATGACGAGCAGAAGAAAAAATTCGAGAACGATCACGAACTCGACTTGAGTTTCGGAATTCCGGGAGTGAGCAGGTTCAGAGCAAACGCTTTTCTTCAGAGGGGAAATGTCTCCATGGCAATCAGAACGATTCCTTTTGAAATACTGTCTTTCGATAAGCTTGGTTTGCCGCGAATAGTTTCAGAATGGGCAAATTACGCCAAAGGGCTCGTTCTTGTCACAGGTCCGACGGGTAGCGGAAAATCAACTACTCTTGCGGCTCTGATAAACAAAATAAACATTGAGAAAAAGAAACATATAGTGACGGTAGAAGACCCTATAGAATATACATTCCAGCACAGGTCCTGCATAGTAAACCAAAGACAGGTGGGATCCGATACTAAATCTTTTTCATCCGCGCTTAAATACGTTCTCAGGCAGGATCCGGACGTAGTTATGGTCGGTGAGATGAGAGATTTAGAGACTACAGAAGCCGCTCTTACCATTGCCGAGACAGGCCACTTGACATTCGGCACTCTTCACACAAATTCAGCCGTTGAAAGCATAAACAGGATAATTGACATTTTTCCGTCAAACAGGCAGTCTCAGGTCAGATCCCAGCTGGCGTTCGTTCTCAGGGCTGTTTTGACCCAGGCTCTGATACCCAAGATAAAGGGCGGAAGAGCGCTCGTTATGGAAATACTTATAGTTACTCCCGCAGTATCTGCTCTGATAAGGGAAGAAAAGATTCATCAGATATACAACTTTATGCAGGCTGGGAAAAAATTCGGCATGATGACTATGAACGAAAGCCTTCTGGGACATTGGGCCAGCAAAGACATAAGTCTCGATCAGGCTTTCGCGAACTCGAGAAATCCCGAGGAGCTTGAAAGAATGATGGAAGACTACAGAAAAACAAAGAAATAAAATAGTCAGGAGGTTTCCATGGCTGTCTTCGTGTTTAAGGGCGTAAAAAGCGACGGAAGCGAAGAATCCGGTGAATTGACTGCATCGTCCATACAGGACGCCAAACTTCAGTTGAGGTCTAAAAAAATAACTCCGATTTCGATCAAAAGAAAAGACACCCTATACAACAGGATGAAGGAAGTTCAGCTGACGACCGGAATCGGCACAAAGGAAATGGCGGCTTTCACGAGACAGTTCGCTACAATGATAAACGCTGGGCTCCCTCTCATGAGATGTCTTGAAATCCTCACAGAGCAGGAAACAAACCCCGGTTTTAAGAAAACGCTTAAAGAACTCGCCGGAGACGTCGAAGGAGGAACCACGCTTGCCGAAGCTATGAGAAAACACAAACGTTTTTTTACAGACCTCTACGTCAATATGGTCGAAGCGGGGGAAAAAGGCGGAGCTCTTGATACTATTCTTCAGAGGCTTGCCGTGTATCTCGAAAAATCGGCTGCTCTCGCCGCCAAAATCAGGGGAGCCATGATTTACCCCACAATGATAACAATAGTAACCATAATCGCCGTTGCCACTATCCTCGTCTTCGTTCTTCCCACATTCAAATCTATGTTCGAGGGACTCGGAGCAGACCTTCCGTTGCCTACGCAGGTAGTTATGGCAATTTCAAACGTTCTGAGAGGGAACTTTATTTTGTTCCTCATAATAATCGCAGCGATGATAGTGGGATATAAACTCGGTGTTAGGACGAAACAGGGGCTGAAAATAAAAGACACAGTAACACTCCATGTGCCGGTATTCGGACCTCTTGTGAGAAAATCGTCGATAGCGAGGTTTTCGAGAACTCTGTCGACTCTTCTTTCCAGCGGTGTCGCGATACTCGATTCCCTTGAAATAACTGCTAAGACCTCAGGAAATTCCCTTGTGGAACAGGCGGTCTACGCTGCGAGGACTTCCATTAGCGAAGGAGAAGATATATCCGGACCTCTCGGAAGAGAAAAGGTTTTTCCTCCCATGGTGATACAAATGGTCAGAATTGGAGAGCAGAGCGGACAGCTTGACGTCATGCTTTCTAAAGTTGCTGACTTTTTCGATCAGGAAGTAGATCAAGCCGTTGAGAATCTTACAGCAGCGCTGGAACCGATAATCATGATAGTCCTTGGTGTTGTCATAGGCGGGCTTGTAGTAGCCATGTATCTGCCTATATTCACGATGGCTTCAACTTTTATGGAGCACGCGGGCTAAAAGGATACTTGAAGACTTCATTTCTTCCACGGTTTAAGTTGAGAGACGAGGCGATAGCATTCTATCGCCCGTTCTTTTTTTTTCTGATATCTTTAATAGTTTCTCTGCCGTTGGACACAATGGCTCCTTTTTATATTTCACTTATTACTTTCGCATCTTCGGTAAACAGCTTGTCCGAAATGTTTATCTTCAGAAAGAAAAGCGGTTTTTGGGTGTTGAATCTTGTCATCGACTCCTTTTGCGCTTCTTTTGTCATTGTTCTTTCGGGAGGGACAGACAGCAGCCTTTACATGCTTTTTTTTCTTGTTATTCTCGTCTACACAATGAAAAAAGGCGCGAAAGCGGCTTGGTTTTCTCTGTCGATCACGATGATGTTCTATCTGGTTCTTCTTTTTTTTCAGCGCTACGGCGTTTATTACTATTGGGATGGAAACCTGATGTTTTTCAGAAATACTCCCGCTGAAGATGAAGAAAGCTATATATATTTTACGCAATTTCTATATGCGCTGATCTCATCTTTAATAATCAGCGCCATGTCGGTATGGATGGAGGAGAAATCGGCATCAAAAACAAAACAACTGGAATACGTAAGACATACGACGGACGACATTCTAAGATCAATGCAGGAAGGACTTTTAACGGTCAACAGCGTTTTTGAAACTGTTTTTGTCAACCCCTCTTTCATTCTTTTCTCAGGATTAGGAAATCTCTCTCCGGGGGCAAAGGTTCCTGACAAAGCGAGGAAATGGCTGGAAGAAAATAATTATTCAATTGATTTGGTGGGTCTTGACGGAAAAAAAAGAAATCTTAAATGCGACTTGAACGAGATAAAAGATCAAAAAGGAAAGGTAATCGGAAGAATAATGGTCCTAAATGACATAACTGAAATTTTAGAAAAAGACAAGAAGATCAATGAAATAAACCAATTGGCTGTGATCGGAGAAATGAGCGCCAACATTGCGCATGAACTGAGAAATCCTCTCGCCTCCATAAGGGTCTCAATAGATTTGCTTTCCAAAAATATTGAAGAAAACGTGAATGAAGTTGCCCGAATAGCCAAAACCGAGATAGACAGAATAAATAAAATGATAGAGGATTTTCTTTCTTTTTCCAAACTGCCGGATCCGAAAATGAAAATTTTTGGCTTGAGAGACGTAGTCGGCGATGTTGTGAAGGCTTTTTCCATGGCGAGGCAGGACGTAATCGTAGAAGCCAAATTATGCCCTCCTGAATGGTATATTTTTGCGGATAAGAATCAGTTCAAGCAGGTTCTATTCAATCTCATGGGCAATGCCTACAAAGCGGCGAGGGATTCCGATGAAAAGCGGATAGACGTCAAAACAGTAAGAATTGAAGAAAAAATAGTGATTTCAGTCAAAGACAGCGGCGTCGGAATCAGACCTCAATCGCTTTCAAAGATTTTTAATCCGTTTTTTACAGAATCGGGGGAGGGCAGCGGTCTTGGTCTTTCTATAGTAAAAAAGATAGCCGCTATGCATGGTTGGGAAGTCAGAGTAGAATCTGAAGAAGGCAGAGGTTCCGAGTTTTTTGTAATTATTGAAGGATTTGAAGAGAGAAAAACAAGTGAATAAAAAAGTCCTGATAGTGGATGACGAAAAAGGCCTTCTTAAAGTAATTTCGCTGGCTCTTTCCGGGGAAGGTTTTCAGACAGTGGAGTGCGATTCCGGAAAAGGTGCGATATCTCTCATTGAAAATGAAAATTTCGATATAGTCATAAGCGATATAAAAATGCCCGGAAAAAGCGGTCTTGACGTTCTTGAAATTGTGAAGAAATATTCGCCAAATACAGGATTTATTTTACTGACAGCTTACGCATCCATAGAATCAGCTGTTCAGGCGCTCAGGTTCGGAGCAGACGATTACCTGATGAAACCGTTTGACGTGAATGAATTAGTGACGAGAGTCAGAAAAGTAATTGAAAAATATTCTCTGCAGAGAGAGACCCATTATTTCAGAAACCTTTTTTTCGACGGCAACAAGAAAATAATCGGACTCGATTCCGGACTTTTCTCGATTATTGAAAAACTGAAAAAAATTGCCCCAACGGATGTAACGATAACTCTTTTTGGCGAGACAGGAACAGGAAAAGAAATGATAGCCAAACTGATTCATCAGTGGAGCCCTCGACGGAATAAGCCTATGGTGACTGTCAACTGTGCTGCAATTCCGGAAACTCTTCTTGAGAGTGAACTTTTTGGGCATAAAAAAGGCTCTTTCACGAGTGCTCACGCGGACAAAGACGGTCTTTTCAAGATAGCCGACGGAGGAACATTGTTTCTCGATGAAATTGGAGAAATACCTCTTTTGACCCAGGTTAAAGTTCTAAGAGCGCTCCAGGAGAAGGAGATAAGCCCGATAGGTTCCTCATCGACGCAGAAAATTGACGTCAGAATAATAGCGGCCACGAACAGAGACCTGAAAAAACTAGTTGAGGCTAAAAATTTCAGGGAAGATCTATATTACAGGATAAATGTAGTGAGTATCGAAATCCCTCCTCTGAGAAAAAGAAGAGAAGACATAGTCCCTCTCGCCGAGTTTTTTGTCGGCTATTTCTCGAGAAAACACGGTTTGAAAAGAAAACTATCATCTAAATCTGAAAAATTACTGCTTTCGAAGATGTGGAAAGGCAATGTGAGAGAATTGGAAAATTTGATTGAAAAAGCAGTAATTCTTTCCGACGAAGAGACGATAAACCTTGAAAAATTCAGGGAAGAGCCTGAAAAAGAGAAGTTCAGCTCCAGCACTCTCGAAAATATGGAGAGGGAAGCCGTAATTAAAACACTTGAACTTTGCAAAGGCAACAAGAACAGGACCGCAAAAATACTCGGAATTGATTTATCTACCCTTTACAGAAAGATGAAGAAATATGGCGTTTATTGAAAAAAGCGAGAAGAAATTTGATGTACTCATTCACGCGGTTTTATTTTCGTTTTTAGTTATTCTCTCTCTTTTCAACGGCAGTGTTCACTCTTTCGGCCCGATGATTCTTGAATTGTCGGCAATATCGCTTTTTGGATTTTTCGCATATTATTACGCAAACAAGAACTTTGTGCTATTCAGGTCAAAATATACCTTTATGCTTCTTGCAATAGCTTTAATCTCTTTTATCTCTGCCGTTGTTTCTGATGTTCCCTATACAAGCATTGAAAGATGGAGAGAATGGCTGGCGTTTTTAGGATTAGTTTTTCTGACCAATCTATTTCTGAAAGACAGAATCAAGCCGGGAGTATTTCAGATGTTCCTAATCGCTTTTGGGTCCGCGCAGGCCATTTTGGGAATAATTCAGTTCTCCACCGGTATAACAGTCAGGGCGTCCGGCACGTTCGGCACTTATTCAAATTTCTATTCACATTTTCTCGGTATCTGTCTTCTCGCTTCTGTTTATCTGATAATCAAAGACAGGCATTTAAGGACAAAAAACGAAAAGCTTGTTCTTTTTTTGCCTGTTTTTATAATATCTACTGCTCTGATACTTTCAGGATCGAGAGTCATTCTCTTTTTGTTATTCCCTCTTGCATTTATGAACAGGAGCTGGCTGAAAAGGTTTCTCATAATTCTCGCCGGGGCAGCTTTTGTGGCTGCGGTCTTGATAATCTTAAAAAAAATCGGCGGAAGGGATATGATAACCGGAGATCCGTATCACCTGACGAGATTTCTAATTTGGAAACAAAGCCTTGAATTAACCCTTATGAAGCCAATCTTCGGCTTCGGACCGGGAAGTTTTAGGTTCGCTGCCTTGCTTAAAAATTTTCCTCAGGATTTTCAAATTATAAGATACGGCAAATGCGCAGAATATGCTCACAATAGTTATCTTGAGTTGTCTGTTGAAACTGGAATAATTTCCGCGGTTCTTTTTTCAATAATACTCTTTCGCTCGGCGAAAGACTCTTTCAGAACTCCTCTGAAGGAAGAGAGACCCGGTCTTTTCCCTTTTGTGGCTTTCTGGCTTTTCCTGATCTGTATTTTCGATACCGCTTTTTATCCACCCCTGACTGAGTTTTTGGGAGCATTGGCTATAGGGTTTGCTCTGCCGAGGAACGAAATAAAACTTCTTGGCAAAACCGGACTGAAGATAAAAAGATGGATTATGACAATATCAGCATTATATGTCATTTGGGTTTTGACCTCTTTTGTTACGGAACTGATATACGCTAAAATAGTAAAAGACATAGAGTCCGGAAAAACCGAAAGAGTTGTTTCGGCCCAGTCGGCATTGTCCGTTGTTTCTTTCATAGATCCGCTCAACCCTGACATAGATTACCTGAAGAGTTTTGTGTTCGAGTATTACTGGATAAAATCCCAAAACACTATATGGCTACAGAAAGCTCTCAAGCATTCTTTACGCTCGTCTATGCTCGAAAGAGACTACAGGAGGTGGAAGAGAACTCTTATGCTCGCTGAAAAATCAGGCGATTTTGATCTGGCGAGTTACGCTTCCGAAGAACTTGTCAAATTGGAGCCGATGAATGTGTTCAATCTGCTGAGCCTTGCCCATTACGATAAAGACGAAATGAAAAAGATAGAACTTGCGAAAAATGCACTGTCCATGGAACCCAGATCGATAGCGGCTGTCGAAATGGCTTACAGGATTGGAATCATAGGCGAGATAGGAATACTGTCGCATAATTTCGACAGCATGCTATCTAATTCGAAAGACATGAGAGACACTTTGTTCGTCAGCGACTATAGATTCGTAATTCTCATCGCTCAGAAGCTTTATGACTCTGGATACAGAGAAAATTCCGACGGTTTCATAAAACGAATTTTACCCGCTTATTTTGAAAATGAAGATTTCATACTGTCCTACGCTTCATTTCTCGCGAGAAACAGCATGAAGGAAAGCTTCACTGAGTTATACAGGCTTTCGGATTCTGTCGGAGTGTCTGGTCCTGTTTTGGATTCGCTCAGGAGATTGCGGCTTGTTGTTCAGTGATAAAATGATTCTCATCGCCGGATTCGCGGTATCGGTTGCCCTGAGCCTATACACTACTCCTATAGCCAGAAAAGCAGCTTTGTTTTTTGGAATTGTCGACAAACCTGACGACAAGCTAAAAAAACATTCTGAACCTACGCCTTATTTAGGAGGGATTTCCATATTCGCCTCTGTCCTCATCACAGCCTCGGCTTTTCTGATTTTTGACAAGATGATTCTCGGTATAATGCTCTCTGCGAGCATTATTATCATCGTGGGAATACTCGACGACCTTCAGGCACTGAAACCTTCCGTAAAGCTCGCGGGTCAGATTTTCGCCGCTTTGACGGTCGTCAAATCAGGTATAATGATAGAGGTTGTGACCCTTCCGTGGTGGCTGAATTTTCCATTGACTGTGTTCTGGCTTTTAACGTGCATGAACGCTTTTAATATAATCGATATTCTCGACGGTCTTTGTTCTTCCGCGGCGTTTTTTGCCTCTCTTTTAATAGCTTTTTTTGCTTTTGCCGAAGCCGATTATCAGGTCGCGTCGCTCAGCCTGATGCTCTCAGGAGCTGTCCTCGGATTTCTCAGATACAACAAGCCTAAGGCGTCGATTTTTCTTGGAGACGCAGGAAGTATGCTTATAGGGCTTCTTATCGGCGCCCTCTCGATGAGCGTAGGATACAGCCACCGTTTCAACACAGGCGTATTAGCACCTCTTTTTATAATGAGTGTCCCTCTTTTTGACACAGGTTACGTAATATTGATAAGGCTGGCTAAAAGAAAACCTTTCTATCTCGGTTCCGGGGATCATTTTGCCCTGAGGCTCAAAAAGAGAGGGTTTTCGGACAAAAAAATTCTGTTTTTCGTGTTTTTCGCGTCTTTGCTTTCCGGTATAGTATCATTTTTTCTTGTATATACTCCTGCTGTTATATCATTGTCTGCAGCCGGAATTTTTATTTTGATGAGCGCCGTGTTCGGCATCATCCTTTTAGACAGGAAAGCTCGAAATGCCGGAAAAGGTTAAAACGGCAATTGCCGGAGGCGGCCTTTCAGGGCTTGTTTCTGCCTGTTTTCTCCAGAAAAGTAAAATTCCGTATAAATTGTTTGAAAAAGAGGAAAGATTTGGAGGCCTCTGCAGATCGCTTAAAAGGAGAGGCTATATATTCGATTACACGGGACATCTGCTTCATTTTTCGAGAAAAGATGTAAAAAAATTCGTCTCCGGACTCGGATTGAATCTTCTAAGGCACGAAAGAAAGGCTTTTATCCTTATTTCTGGAAAAATGATACCTTATCCTTTTCAGGCCAATATCGCATGTCTTGAGCCGGAAATGGCTTATGAGTCTCTGGTTTCTTTTCTTGAGCGGGACCATAAGAAGAAATACAAGGACTCATACGAGATGTTTTCGGGATGTTTCGGAAAAACTATGGCTGATTTATTTTTCAGACCTTACAACAAAAAACTCTGGACAACAGAACCTTCGGAGATGTCCACTGAATGGGCCGGAAGATTTGTCCCCAGAGTCAGCGTTGAAGATGTTTTAAGACCTTTTATTTTCAGGGACGCCGAAAAAAAATACGGTTACAACAGCGTGTTTTATTATCCTGAAGGCGGAATAGAACGTCTGCCGGAAGCTATTGGCGAAAAGCTGAAGGCTGCTTTTACTGGAGAAAAAATAAAAAAAATTTTTTACAGAGAAAAAAAAATTGAAACAGATAGAAGAGTTTGTTATTACGATAATCTGATATACACTATTCCGCTAAACGAATTTCCGGCTTATGCCTGCCCGCCGTTGAAAGGAAAAACGCTGACCGCTTTTTCATGCCTTAAAGCAGCAGGGGTTCTCGATCTGGAATACGGAATGAGAGGTAAAAGCCCCGATTATCACTGGGTATATCTTCCTGAAAAAAAATATTTACCTTACAGAGTTGGCTGTTCATCTAATTTTTACGGAAAAAGAAGAGATCATTTTTCGATTTACGCTGAAATTTCTTTTGGTCCGACAAAAAAACTTCCCGGAAATAACACGAAAAACATCGCACTCAAAGTTTTAGATCAAATGAAAGAAGCAGAACTTTT
>JAFGIG010000107.1 GCA_016929715.1 Caldifarciminota bacterium | reverse complement strand
ATAGTGTATTTGATGGATTCATAAATAAACATGCAGGAAAAAGGGACAACGAAGAAAAACAGGACTTCTTCGAGAGGAAGATTAAGTAAATAAACTCCGGAGAGATATTTCGGGTTAAAGCTCCAAACACCCCATTTTGTAAAAAAGATGTCCCATGTCAGCATAAACAATGCTGTCAGCGAAATAGAAAGAAAAAGAGAGGGAAATTTTTTGTAATAACTTATCCTCTTTTCGAAACTGAATGCGAGGGGAACCAAAAGCGTAAAAATAAGGAGTAAAAGATAAGTGAACATCAGAATGTGGAATTGAAAATGTTGCTCATTGCCTTGTAGAAAACGAAATGCCTGCTTGGGCGGATTTTCTTTTCAAGGACGATTGTCGGATCGTTCCAAATTTTTTTCAAAGTCCATTTATACATATCAGACGCTGTTTTTACTGGAAGCCTGAGCCTTCTCGGTATTTCAACAAGACCTTTTTCTCCCTGACAGAGCCAGTCCAAACATCTTCGGACTTGAAATCTCATGAATCTCGAAAAAGGTTTATTTTTGAATCTGCAATGAAGAAAATCCTCTCTGAGGATGCCATATCTTGAAAAATCCTCGTTTGGGAAATAAATTCTTTTAAGTGCAATGTCTTCTTTGACGTCTCTTACGAAGTTTATATACTGTAGGGCTTTTCCGAACATCATGGCGGATTTGTATGAAGAAGGCGGGAGGCTGAAAATTTTACACATAAAAAGGCCTATCACTTCAGCGGATCCGTAGACATATCTGTTTGTGTCCTCTATGGTTTCGTAGCTTCTGCCTTCAAGATCCATTTCCATGGATTCAAAAAATGAATCTATCCAGCTATCGGAAAATTTTTTTTGGTTTTTAAGTTCGACGAAGGATCTTATGATTTCATTATCGGTTTTTCTTCCGGATATATGCCTGCGATAATCTTCCTTGAAAATCATGTATTCTTCTTTTTTTGCAGGGGAAAAATCGACAAAATCGTCTATGGTCCTTACAAACGCGTATAATCTGACTACGTCTTCTAATACGTCGTTCGGGAAAAAAAGGCTTGAATTGTAAAATGTCTTACTGCCGCTTTGAAATATGCCCTTCAGGTTTACGTCAGTTGTTTTTGTCATAACTCTTTATTATCTTTTCAGCCGTAACCTGCCCTGAAATAACTGATAGGGGCATGCCTATGCCGGGTATTGTTCCTGTTCCTGTGAAAAATAGGTTTCGAACTTTTTTGCTATGATTTGCCGGCCTCAAAGGGCCGGTTCCAAAAAGAGTGTTCGCAACGCCGAAAGAGTTTCCTTTGTAGGCGTTGTATTTTTTTATCTGATCGCGGTGTGTGTGAATTTTCGAAACGGAAATGCTGTCGCATATTTTTTCTCCGAGATCTTTTTCGAATTTATCCAAAAGAACCTCTTTAAACCTTTCTCTTGTTTCATCGTCGTCGCGAAGGCCAGGGGCTACAGGAACAAGCATCATTATGTCTTCAGAATTTTCAGGAGCGACGCTGCGGTCGCTTTTAGATCTGCATGAAACGTAATAAGAATATTCTTCTGGCCAGCGGTTTTTTTCGGCTATGCTGGCAAAATGGCTGTCCCAGTGTTCAGAGAAGAAATAATTATGATGCAGAATGCCGTCAATTTTTTTGTTTATACCAAGAAAGCAGAGAAATGTTCCCGGAGACATTGTTCTTTTTTCCCATCTTAAATCGCTATAGCTCCTCCATTCAGGGTCTAACAATTGAGTCTCAACATGGTTATAATCGGCATTGCAGACTACTATATCTCCTTCAATTAAGTCTCCGGAGCAGTCAACCGCCGTTGCTTTTGAATTTTTGACGATTATCTTTTGGACTTTTTCACTGAAAACAAATTTAACACCGAGCATTTTTGCCATATCTTTGAACGCTTCGGCGACTCTGAACATTCCTCCGGCGGGATAATAAGTTCCGATTACCATATCCACATGGAGCATCAGAATGTAAAGGGCGGGAACGTTTTTGGGAGTTCCGCCGAGAAAAACAGTGTGCCACATCAGCAATTTTCTGAGGTCTTTGTCTTTAATTTTTCTTTTAATATATGAATCATAACTTCCCAACAGGCCGTTCCTTATTAAAATATTTGCCATCTCGGGATTTAACAATCCCTTAAAATCAGAATCTCTGTATAGAAATTTTTTTAAGGACAATTCATATAGGTTTTTGGCAAGCGCCAGAATTTGCTTGAGCTCTTTCGCCGACCCTTTTTCTCTTTTTTCGAAAATATCAAAAATATCTTCAGTGTCTGCGCTTAGATCGACGAAATCTTTGCCGAAAAACGCCCTGTAAGAGGGATTAAGACGCTTTAAAAGATAAAAATCCTGGGCTGATTTTCCGAATTGACCGAAAAAAGAACTGAATACCTCAGGCATCATATACCATGAAGGTCCTGTGTCGAATCTGAAGCCATTTTTTTCAAAATAACCTGCTCTGCCGCCGGGAATCCCATTTTTCTCTATCAAGGTTACTCTAAAACCCCTGTCTGCCAGAACAGCCGCACAGGAAAGACCGCCGAAACCGGCGCCAATTATAATCACCCTTTTCTTTTTCATCCAATGGCTCCTGTTCTTACACAAAAGAATAGGTTTTCTTAACTGAAATGCTTAAAAAAAATATACTATCATGTGTTCTGATTAAAAAAAACAGGCACATGAATATGCAGTTTAAAAATGTTTTTGACAAATTATGTAATATTGAATATATTTTATGCTAATATGAAAGACTTAACCGAGTTTGTAGAACAATACAAGTATAAAGATTTCTTTTGGAACGGTAAAGTCATTAAGATTGTTTTTCTTGAAAAGATTGATTCCACAAACTCTTATGCCTTGAATGAACTCGATGATGATGAGACTGAATATCTCGTAATCTCGGACAGTCAGACGGGAGGAAGAGGCCAGAAAGACAATAAATGGGAAAGCCCTCCCAGCAAGGGGCTCTATTTTTCTCTTCTACTTCATCCGCACATAAAAGCTGATTCGCTTGCAACAATCCCCTTGACATGGGGTAAAATGGTTGCAAGGACGATTGAAACTTTAGCCAATATAAAAACCCAAATTAAAGAACCCAATGATGTCCTTTCAGGGAACAGAAAGATTGCGGGTATACTCATTGAAAACAAGATTTACGGCGATATATGCAAGACGTTGATCGCCGGAATCGGCGTCAATATTAACAACACGCCTGAGGATTTCCCTGAAAAACTGAGAAATTCTGCGACTTCGCTTTATATAGAAACCGGAAAGAATCATTCGAGAAGCGATTTTTTGAGATTATTCTTCAAACTCAATTCTCGCTTAAATTTTTAATCTTTTTATAAAGAGGGTGTCATGAAAAAAATTGTTTTCACCATAACCGCCTTATTATTAATTGCAGTTTTCGCTGGGGCAGAAGATGTTTATAATCTTGTCAGTATTGATATATCCGGTCCCACTGATTTGGAAAAAATCTCTTCAGCCGGCATAGAGATAATAAAAGTAAAACAGGGCATTTATGCCGAAGCCGTTGCGAGAAGGTCTGATATAGTGAAGCTTCAAACCATGGGT
>JAFGIG010000106.1 GCA_016929715.1 Caldifarciminota bacterium | reverse complement strand
GTTCCGGTTGGAGGACACTTTACTATAGGGCCGGCGGAAGCGGACGCAGTCGCTGAAAAACTTGATGCGAAAATCGTGATTCCGATGCATTATAAGACTAAAGCCCTCGATTTTCCGATTGCTACAGTTGACGAATATCTCAAAGGAAAAAGCAATATTGAAAATCATTCCGTTTTCGAAGTAGATGTAGAGAAGTTGCCTACAGAAAGAAAAATAATTGTTTTAAAACATATGAAATAATTGATTCAAGGACTAAAAAAGAGTCTCTTGAGAAAAGATAAAGCAGGAGCATTAGGAAATGAATTACAATGTTTCGGAAGTGGTTTCCGGTATTTTCTGTATAACACAATATGTTTTGAAAAACTGCCCGACGAACTGTTATGTATTGCGGGCTGAAAAGTATAACTACATAATCGACACGGGATTCGGTTCAGAGAGTTCTGAAATTCTTCTGCGCGTAACCGACGAAAAAAAACCCATAAGAGTTATCAACACCCACTTTCACTGGGACCATATATGGGGCAATCATGTTTTCAAAAAAGAAGAGATCATATCCTCGATGAAGACCGCCCAATACATTGATAAATATTGGGACGAAATGATTGAGTTAAACAAAAAATACATCAGAGGAAAAGCGGAGAAATTCCTCCCCAATGTGATTTCGGAAGGAGAAATAAAATTCTCTGAAGACGGGGTCCTGATTTTTCCTTCTCAGGGCCACACGAAAGACGGCATAAGCGTATTCTATGAAAGAGAAAAAATCCTTTTCGTCGGAGACAACATAGGAGACGACGAGATAAACATCGTCCCTGAACTCGAGACGGACAATGAAGCATACATGAAAGCTCTTAAAAAATACCTGTCGATGGATCCTTTTTTGATTCTTTCAGGTCACAACAGCGAAAAAAAAATTGATTTTATACTGAAAATATTAGAGAGACTCAAGGAGTGAAATCTTTAACTAACACTTGATAAAAAGATGATTTTTTGATATAAACCCCGAATATGAAAAACAGAATCAGAATATTATGTTGTCGCGGCAAAGCCCTCCTGACGCTTTTGGGACTTTGCTGTCCTTGTTCAGATTAAATTCCACTATATAGTATCATTCAGCAAAACTCCCGCGAAAGCGGGAGTTTTTTTTTGGAGGAAAAATGTTTAAGAAATATATTTTCGAAGCTATTGGCAACACGCCTTTGATAAAAATGAAAAAAATGTTTATGGATGAGAAAATCGAAGTATTGGCTAAGACAGAAAGCAGAAATCCCGGAGGGTCGATAAAAGACAGAGCGGCTCTTTTTATGTTGGAAATGGCGGAAAAAAAAGGTGAATTAGACAAAAAAAAAACTATACTCGAGGCGACAAGCGGTAATATGGGCATTTCTCTGTCGATGATTGGAGCCGCAAAAGGTTATCGTGTCAAGGTTGTCATGTCTGAAGGTGTAAGCGACGAGAGAAAAGCCCTTATAAAGGCTTTAGGAGCCGAGTTGATTCTCACGTCCTCCGAGCTCGGCACGGAAGGAGCTCTAAGAGAAGCAAAATATATTTTTAAGATGAATCCCGATAAATATTGGTTCGCAGATCAGTTCAACAACCCGGACAACGCCAATTCACATTATTACGGGATTGCCGAGGAACTGCTCGCACAATCGCCTGAGACGGATTTTCTCATAGCTGGAATAGGAACATCGGGAACTATAAGCGGAATAGCAAGAAAGTTTAGAGAAAAATCTCCGGACACTAAAATCGTAGGTGTTATACCTGATAGAGGTTACGGTATTCATGGTCTGCAGAATCCTTTTCATGATTTCGCGGGGGAGCTTTTCAACGGAAAATATGTTGATGAATTTATCTATGCCTCCAAAGAAGAAGCATTCAAGTTATCTAGAGATGCAGCAAAGAAAGAAGGACTTTTGGTAGGCATGAGTTCGGGAGCCGCTTTGTTCGCGGCAAAAAAAATAACACAAAAAATTCAAAGAGGAACTGTAATCGTTATACTTCCCGATTCGGGAGAGAAATATTTGAGCACTGAGTTATTCAGATAGATTGAACTCCCATAAAATTTCAAGATGTATTTTTTTGGGCTTAATTAAAAAACAGATTAAGATCAAATATTTCACAGATCACGGTGGGCATTCTTATACCCAATTTGTCGAGAATTACCGGATGAATCTCTCCTATGAATCCTGCCGGAGCACCTTTGAGAAAGATTTCCGCGCTTCTCCCGGATATGAAAAAACAGTAATCTCTTTCAACAAGCGTTAATTCAACTGACAGCATATCGCAGAGAGTCTGAAGAACTGAGTGCAGCTCTGAAAATGTCGTTTCAGGTCCGGCTATCATATAGGCGACCGAAGTGAGCGTTTCCGTGGAAAGCGACGCTTTTTTCACCGTCTCTCCGGCTTCAAAAACAAGGTGGGGATAAAGAGATTTGCTGTTT
Organism: Caldifarciminota bacterium; assembly: GCA_016929715.1. Classification (GTDB taxonomy): domain Bacteria; phylum SDB-A; class SDB-A; order SDB-A; family SDB-A; genus JAFGIG01. The sequence goes on along the minus strand of JAFGIG010000106.1, from coordinate 5,469 downwards.
TTAGATTCCATACAGAGAAGTCCGGGAAAAAGCAGGTCTCTGAGACATGAAAAAAGTGAAGTCATTGGATTGGAGATTTCTACGGGGTCGCTGTTATCTCCAGCGCAGTTTTTCATGAGGTCGAAGGAGGTAAGAATGTTCCCCATGTATTCGAGAAAACCCAAGCCGATTGATACCTGCCTGATTACATCGGACTTTTCCTGGACTTGAGAAAGCCCTCCGTGAGTATAACTTTCAGGCATAAGGGGTTGAAAGTCATTGTAGTCGGATGCTATGGCAATGTCTTCAATCAGGTCGACTTCATGCATTATGTCTCTCCTGTAAAAAGGAACTGAGACAATCAGTTCGTTGTCAAAAGTGCCTTTTTTATATTTGAATCCCATTTTTCTGAGACACGAAGAGATTTTTTCTATCCCGAATTCGCTTCCCAAAAGTTTGTTTACTCCGGGGATATATGTGCTCAATTCTTCGACTTCGTCCGTAGGAAAAATAAACTCCTGATTGTCAGGATAGAGAGTCTTCATTCTCGTGATTTTTCCGCCCCTGTCGCTCAGGTTCATCGCAAAAATGCTCAAGACTAACTGAACTGCGGAAAGGTCAGTTCCCGTGGCTTCCACTGCCAGATAGGTGTCTCCAATTTTTACCTCTCCTGTTTTCCTCGAATTTATTATCGGAGGAAAAGAGAGAATTTCCCCTTTGTTGTCGATCATTAGGGGGACGGATTTTCTTTTTTCGAGAATCCATGAGTATTCCTTGCCCTTTGGATGAACGGATAGTATCTCTTCAAGCGTCATTTTTTCTTCGAAATCGAGCGGGATAAAAGATACATCACACGGTTTTACAGCTCTGTAGATGACCGGAAAATTAATTTCCGATGCCGGGTATATGCCGATGCTGACTGTTTTTCTTTTCTTGCCGAAATTTTCCGCTAATTTTTCCTGAGTTTGTATCATGTCTTTGAGAAGTCTATCCGTGACAGGGTCGATTCGGCATAGAAACATGCCGATGTAGGGCCTGATGGATGACACGTTTTCTTCGGCTATGATGATGTTGCCTTGGTGCGGGGGGTCGGAAAGATAAGAGTATTCTTTGGGTTTTGCCGAGATGAACTGCTGAACCAGTCGGGATATGCCTTCTACGGACCAGAGGTCAGGCCTGTTTGTGTCCGACAATTCAAGCGTGACCTCGCCGGTTTGGGGATTATCGTTTAGCTCCGCTTTGGCAAGCCAGCACAGTTCTTTCAGTTTCTCGATACTCATCGGCTTTCCAATCAGGGAAAAAAGAGTTTGTATATCCGCCGTCACTTTTGGCATTATATCACCACCTTTGATGAGCGAATCTTTTCTATGTCCTGAGTGAAAAGCTCTCTAATGTCGTTTATCTTAAGAGCGTTCATGGCCATTCTGTCAAGTCCGAGGCCCCACGCGATAACAGGGCAGGGTATATCGAGTGATACTGTTATCTCCGGTCTGAAAATACCCGCGCCTCCGAGCTCTATCCACCCCAGCTGAGGATGTTTTATCATAGCCTCGACGGATGGTTCTGTGAATGGAAAATATCCGGGAACGAATTTAATTTCCTCCGCGTGTGCAAGTTTTTCGGCAAATGTCGAAAGCAGACCGAGCAGGTGCCTGAAATTAATATTCTCTTCCAGAACTATTCCTTCAATTTGGAAAAAATCCGGTGCGTGAGTGGCGTCCACGCTGTCGTATCTGAAACACCTGGCAATGGCAAAAAACTTGCCAGGTATGGGAGGTTTTTTTGTCATGGTTCTCGCGCTAATAGCCGTTCCCTGGCTCCGGAGGACAAGCCTTTGAGTTTTTTCAGTGTCGAAATCATAACCCCATCCGCGCGAACCTGATCTTCCGCCGTCCCGGTGGGCAGAAGCGATTTTAGATAGAATTGCCGAAGGTATATCAGAGGCTTTTGAGGGATCTTTGACGAGGTATATATCGTGAATATCCCTTGCAGAATGGTGCTGAGGCATGAAAAGAACGTCCATGTTGTAAAATTCGGATTCTACAATAGGTCCTTTCATTTCCTCAAATCCCATCGAAATAAGTTCTTTTCTGACCGTGTCCAAAAATCTTCCGTAAGGATGAAGCCTACCAAGAGGTTTAGATTTCGGTTTTAGCGAAATTCCGAATTTTCTGAACTTTCTTCCCTCCCATGATTTTTCCCGCAGAATCTCCGGAGTCAGATTGCCGATCTGATCTTTTGTATCAGAGGAGAGAACAATTTTGCGGACGCTCTCTCCGTCTTCATTGAGCCTGTATTTTACTTGTTTTTGCTCTTTTATTCTGAAAATAGATCCTGATCCCCTCTTTTTAGCGTTGTCATCGAGAACCGCGGTATCTTTTTCCGTCAGTGATGAGAGAATAATGTCATGTTTTGTTCCCTCAGAGACGAGATTTTCTAGCGTTTCTATATATTCAGGTATTTGTAAGTTTACAAGACAAAGTAATCCGTCTCTTTCTTCCATAAAACCGTTTTTTTTGAGAAATCCCACTGCTTTCCCAATTTCCTGTTGGTTTAAGTCTGTTTTGTTAATGATTTCGATTATTGTAGAAGGTTTAGAGGAAAGGATATTCCAGACATCTCTGAGAGGAAGACCTTTCTTAGCGTATATTTTTCCTTCTTCCGTCAATTCTGCCTTGACGACGGTCTGTTCTTCGACAACATTGAGCCAATTTTTAGCCTTGAACCATCCTATTACACCCCTCACATTCTCAGGCGTGAGGTCTTTGTTTTCCATGAAAGATTCAGGGCTGAAGACCTGATTATCAGATAGAGATCTGAGAAATTTAGTTTCAAGGGGGTGCAGAGTGTTTATGTCCATTTATAAAACCTTTCGTTCAGTTAACAGAGCACAATCCATAGAGCTCATTTATGTGATGTTTTACAATTTCAAGCGTCTTTTCCAGCGGAATGGTCTCGACAAAAGACGTGTCTCTTCTTTTAATCTCTATCATGCCTTTTACCGCGTTTTTTTCTCCTACTGTTATTCTGAGAGGAATCCCTATTAAATCTGCGTCTTTGAATTTTATGCCGGCTCTTTCGTCTCTGTCGTCGAGAAGAAAATCGATTGATGAAGCGGCTAAAGTTTCGCAGACTGAGAGAGACACTTCTCTCACATTCTCGTTAGAAGAATTCAGGGGAAGAATTACGACTTCGAAAGGAGATATTGAAACCGGCCAAATAATGCCGTTTTCGTCGTGATTTTGTTCTATAGCCGACGCCATTATCCGCTCTATTCCGATCCCGTAACTGCCCATGACGAAAGGTTTGTCTTCGCCGAGCTCGTCAGTGAAATTCGCTCCGATGCTTTCCGAATACTTTTTTCCGAGCTTAAAAATATGCCCTACTTCAATCGCGTTTTCAACAAAAAGATTTCCGGAACAGTTGACGCATTTTTGGCCTTTTCTGACTTCCCTGAGGTCTAGAAAATCTTCGATCATAAAATCTCTTCCGATATCGACATTGATGTAATGATGATGGAATTCATTTGCTCCCGTGGAAAGTCCAGTCGCTCCTTCAAGCCTTTTGTCGGCGAATACGGCGACATCTTCGATTCCAATAGGTCCAACGTATCCCGCGGGTGCTCCAGTTATTTTGAGAATTTCATCTGAGTGAGCGGGTCTTCCGGTTCCGAGGTGTTTTTGGAGTTTTGTCTCGGAGAGTTCATCCTCTCCGCAGAGCAGGAGGAAGAATGGCTTGTCGTCAATAATCCACAGCAGACTTTTCATCATTCTGTCTTGGGTGTAGCCCAAAAATGAAGATACTTCCGAAACCGATCCGCCGACAGGAGTGTTGACTTTTTCAAGAGGTTTGGAGGGATAAGAAATCTTTCCCACTGAAGATACTGCGACTTCCAGATTGGCGGAATAACTGCAGTTTGAGCAGTAGACAATTCTGTCTTCTCCCGATTCGGAAGGAATCATGAATTCCTCTGAATCAGATCCTCCCATAAGACCTGTTGAAGCAGACACTATTCTGAAGCTGAGGCCGCAGCGGGTGAAAATGTTTTTATAGGCTTTTTTGTGAAGGTTGTATGAGGTTTCCAACCCTTTCTCGTCTCTGTCAAAACTGTAAGAGTCTTTCATAATAAACTGCCTCATTCTCAAGACGCCGCTTCTGGGTCTCGGTTCGTCACGGAACTTATTCTGAAGCTGATAAAGGGATTTGGGCAGATCCCTGTAAGACCGGAAATCTCTCTTAGCCAGATTCGTGATGATTTCTTCGTGAGTTGGGGCGAGACAAAGATCCCTCCCTTTACGGTCTTTGAACCTAAACATGTCATCTCCGAAATCGTCCCATCTACCGGTAGCCTGCCATATCTCTTTTGAGGCGAGAGACGGGGCGAGAAGCTCAAGCGCTCCTGTCGAGTCCATCTCTTCTCTGACAATACTCATTATTTTGGCAAGAGTCTTAAGTCCAAGAGGAAGGTAGGTGTATGCTCCGGACAATTCCTGTCTTATGAAGCCGCCTTTCAGAAGCAGTCTGTGGCTGGCGATGATAGCGTCAGCCGGCATCTCTTTTTCAGTAGGTATATAGGATTTTGACCAGAACATTTTTCCTCCTTTGAAAATGTGATATAACATATAGTGAGAACTCAAACAAGGAAAACTGGAAAAAAATCCGGATAGGGAGAAGATATGTTTTATTACGCGTTTTTTTTATGTCTTATTTTCTTTCACTCTTTGACCCTTCATTCTTTTTCACAGATAACCGCTGAAGATTTCATATGCAAGGGAGATTCTATACTGAATCCGCCTTTTGAATGGAGGGGCAGAATTTACTTTGACGGTGACAGAGGAACGCTCCCTGCGAGGGGAATAGATAATGATCTAATAGAGCTTCTCAATTCAATCCAAAGCGAAGCACAGGGAAAACTCGTCATTCTTTCGGGCTACAGGTCCTCCAGACATAACAGCTATCTTGCTGCGGAACTTTACAACTACGTCGACGAACGCGGAGATTCCGGAAACCCCTATGAAGTCTCAATGACTTCAAAACATATTATGGGAGCAGCCGCTGATTTTTATGTCACGGGTTTTGAAGAAAGACCGGATGAACTTTTGAGAATTATCCTCGGCGAGATAACAAAACGAGGTGATAACTCCATGCATGTGGCGTCCGATGTTTTTTTGAGGCACAGGAGCGGATCGGGAGATGGTGTTAAGTATTTTTACCCCTCATACAGGACAGACCGCTGGTGGATACATCCTTACGCACCCGGCGAAGGAAGAGACCTCGACTGCAGGGGTTTTACAGGAGTATATTTTCACATAAACAAGAGGCTGACTTTCAATTCAGAAGGATGCGATCCTATAAAATGAAAGTCAAAAGAAGTTGCCAATTCACGGGGAAAGGGTATAATTCAAAATTATGAAAGCCGGTGTAGCTCAGCTGGTAGAGCAGCGCATTCGTAATGCGCGGGTAGGCGGTTCGAATCCGCCCATCGGCTTT
>JAFGIG010000105.1 GCA_016929715.1 Caldifarciminota bacterium | reverse complement strand
TGTTTTGAAAGAAAGGTCAATCCGAGAAACAACATGACGGCTCCGGCAAGGGACAGCCAAGCTGATAGCATGAACCTTCTGAAAATAACCGTCAATATTCCCGATATCAAGGATATTGAAACCGACGCGGCAATATGGATCCTAAAAAAAACAGCTAAAAAGGCGAAAGGAAAAATACAGCCGATAAAGAAAATGGCGATTGTCCTGTATAGGAAAAACGTGACGGAGAAAACGCACGCTCCTGTAAATGATGCCAAAATTATAACGACATAATTTTGGGAGAAATTGATACCCGCCATTGCTCCGAAAAAAAGTCCGGATAGAAAACCCGTGGAAAATAAAAAATATTTGAATATTTTATTGCCGAAAAAAGATGTGACAATCCCTAAAAAACAAAAAACTATGCCGGTCAGAAGCGAATAAGAAGTCAAAAAGGGTTTTAGATAATCAAGCATTCAAGACTTTCCGAACGGCTTCACTGATGTCTTTCGCGGTCAAGTAACCTTTTTTCGGGACGTTTGATTGGGACAAGACGTCTTTTCCGTATCCTGTCATGACGAGTATGAAACGGATGTCTGTTTTGACGGAAAGCATAAGATCGGAATAATCATCACCGATTATCCATGAACGGGAAAGATCTATGCCTAAAAGCGCGCAAGCTGAATCTATCATGCCTCTTTCGGGTTTTCTGAAACCAGAGAGGTGAGCAGGAGCTGAGGGGTCGTAGAAAATACCGTCGAGTCTTGCCGGATGGAGCAAATCCTCCATTTTACTGGACACCAGAAAAAGTTCTCTGAAGGAAAAATACCCTCTTCCTATGCCGGACTGATTGCTGATTAATACAGTTAAGAATCCGGTTTCGTTCAATTTCATGATGGATTCGCGGGCGCCTTCTATAAGCTCTGTCTGTGAGGGATCCCTGAGATAAGGAACCGGTTTTAATATCGTGCCGTCTCTGTCGAGAAATACAGCGGGTTTTGTGTCCTTCTTTTCCATGCTGAAATTTTAAGCTTTTTAAACCGATACTTCAAGAATTACTAAATCCATTACGGCTTTATAGACTTCATCTACCGATATTGCTTTCATACATTCGATGTCTTTTTTAGGGCATTTTTTTTCGAAACACGGACTGCAGGGCAGATCTTTGTAAATAACGACGCTCCTGCCGCCTCCCCAGGGAGATGTCCATATCGGCGAGCTTGAGCCGAAAAGTGAGATTGTGCTCACGCCGAGAGAAGATGCAAGATGCATGCTCCCCGTGTCTCCCGATATAAGAACAGAGGCTCTTGAAAGGATATAAGGCAGGTCTTCTAAGTCTGTTTTGGACGACAAATTTACGACTCCATGACAAATGTTTTCCCATCCCGACAGATTTCTGACTCCTATGAGGACGACCTTTTTTGTCTTGTTTATCTTTTCGATTAACTCCAACCATTTTTGATCTTCCCACATCTTTGTCTTTCCGTAAGCGGCGCCGGGGTCAATTGCGACGAAGCCTTTCAAATCCTTAAAAAATCTTGCAGTTTTTTTTGTCGGTTTTGAAATCCCGAAAGAAATCATATCGGGAGGAGGAGAAGAGAGCAGGCTCTTAAACAATCTGAAGTAGTTGTATCTGAAGTGCTCTTTTTTGTGGTCTTTGAGCCTATATTTTTCAGTCAAGAGAAAACTTCTGAAGTCGGTATCGTAACCTACCCTCGTTTTTATTCCCGCCAAAAAAACGAGAAGGGCGGATGAAAAAGACTTGGGCAATATAAAGCATTGATCCGGAGATTCCCTTTTCAATGAAAAAACAGCCCCAAAAAAACCGTGAAGGCTTTTGTTTACCGGAATGAATAGATCTGAACCCGGGAAATCTTTAAAAAGCCCTTCAAGCGGTTTTCTGCCTATTAGTATTACTGAAACACGGGAGTGTTCTTTCTTGATCCAGCCGATAATAGAAGAGGTGACAACCGCGTCTCCCAGATGATTAGGAAGGTATAAAGCTATTTTCAATAATTTCTCTAGCTTTAATGTATATCATGTCCGATGAAAAATATTTTGTGCAGGCGAAAAGGTTTTTTTCGCATTTGTTTCTGCCGTGAAGCGAGCATGGGGCGCATTCGAGATCCGGAACGAGGGTCACCGAGTCGTTCCTCCATGGTTTGAATCCGAAAAGAGGCGATGTGGAACAGAAAACCGCGACCACCGGTGTTCCGACTGCTTCCGATACGTGCATTGGTCCGGAGTCGCTTGTAATGAGAACAGAAGATATACTGAGAACAGCTTTGAGGTCTTCGAGATCAGAGGTCATCCCCCGCATGTCAATGTCAACCGGAACGCTAAATGAATTTGCAGGACCTAAAAGCAGTGTTTTAACCCCGGACAGAGAAAGTTTTCTCGACACAGATGATGCTGTTTCCGGGTCAATCCTCTTCGATCTGACTGCAGAATGACAGTGAATGGCGGCGATAGTTCCTTTTCCTGTAATTTTAATATTTTTTTTTATTGCTCTTTCTGTCACAAAAAGTTTTGGTTCGGGACAGGATTTTATGCTGAAACCCAGTTTTTGAAGCGACTCCGCGTAAGCTCTATAAGTAAAAAAATCAAATCTACTTCTATCCCTTGAACTGACTACGCTTCGTCTGTATCTTTTTTTGGAATCATAACTCGCTGTTTTTTTCCCGATGAGAGCAGACAAGGCAAATGTCCTCAATTTCAGATGTGCATCTATTACAAAGTCCGGAGAATAAGATTTAATCTCCTTTGCGTGAGAGAACAATGACATAGGGGAATCGTTCCTGAGGAAGAACATCTTTTCTACTCTCGGATCGAATTTATAGAGGTTTTCGTATTCTTTTCTCGTCGCAAAACAACATCGTAGTCCTTCGTTTGTAATCGCTTGAAAAAGAGAAGAAAGAAGAACAACATCGCCGAGCCGGCCATACCTTAGAACGGCAATGTTCATCAGTATTGCCAGAAATTGTGCAGTCCGGAAGAGAACTCGTAAGAAATGCCCGAAAAAACGCCGGCAAGGGCGCTGAAAAGCATAATGCTTAGCCATAAAAGACAGGCGAATGAAAGAAGAAGGAGTAAATATAACAAGGTTTTGTACTTAAAATGCCTTTCGATGTCCGGCGGAAGATGGCGGAGATTTTTGTTTCCTTCGGGGACAGCCGCAAGGGAACCTGAAGCGGAAAAAAGCTGAGATCCGGAGATTATCTGCAGAACTCCGAAGACGACAGTCAGGGGGAAAAAGCACATTAAAGTCCCGAAAATTATCTCCAGTATTGCGCATGATTTCATCCAGAAACTCTTCATGGGAATATATTCCTTTATCAAAACTTCAGCTGATTCATCAGGCAATTCACATCTCCTTATAATACAAAAACCTCGATTTAGATTATACTTAAGAGAGGATAACGGGTAAAGTTTTTTTTGTTGTATTTTGAGATATATCTGATAAAATAAAGATTATGAGAGATTATTCAGACTTTTTTAACGAGGAGTTCGGTGACTATCTCGATTCTGATGGATTCGTCAAAGCGAGAAATTCCATTGGAAAGAAACTTCGTGAACTCTGCGAAACTAATGTCAGAAACCTTGAACTTCTTACTGAGACCAAAATAAGGATATACGAGGATTTTCACGCTCATTCTTCTTCCCTTGCGGAAATAATTTGTCAGATGCCGGAAAATCTTTATAAAAAAGGCGTGGATCTGGCAACAAAAATTATTTTCTGCGGAATTCTTTCGAGAGTCATGGGAACAGAAGACAGCTTCGATGAGAACATATCGGATTTTTTCGAATGTGTCATATTCCACATAGCGGTAATAGGTAGAAAACAAAGAGACCTCAAGAAAAAAAATCTCGACCAGAACTGAATTACTCCATTTATGCCTTAAATCCTGTCCCATGTATTTGTTTTCTCCAAATATAGATGCAGAGGAATATATACAGATGTCTTTTCATATTGCTTTGAAAGTCTCTATGGCCGATAATCTAAAAGTCGAAGCAAATTCATGGTTTTAGATCAAACTCTTGTTATGAAAAGGAGGAAATAGTGATGCCCATTATTTTGTCTCTCTTATCACAATACACATCCTCTGGCAGTTACGATTACGACACTGAAGGCATTGCCGGAACTTTTATGGCTCTCGGAATAATTTGGATAATTGTCATTGGGCTTCTGTATCTCGCGGTTTTTGTCTTTCAGATTATTGTGTTATGGAGAATTTTCGCTAAAACCGGTTATTCCGGCGCGCTCAGCCTCTTCGTGCTTTTGCCGGGATTAGGGCATCTTGTCCTTCTCATATTTTCTCTTGTCTTGGCGTTTTCTAAGTGGCCGATAGAGAAAGAACTCGAGGATTACAAAATGAGACTTTACGGAAAACCTTACAACGCTCAGGGAACTCAGGGGACAAACATCTACTTCCAGCAGCAGAATCCTCAGCTGGAGACACCACAGCAGCAAAAGCCCCATACGCAGACGCCCCCCCCTCCTCCTCCTCCGCCGACAGCTTAGATTAGGAAAAACGCAAAAAGGAGAAAAGATGAAAAAAATGCTGATTTTTTCCTTGCTTTCGTCTCTTTCATTCGCTGCAAACGCGGCGCCTTTATTGAGGTTTGGAACAACGGTATCGCTCTGGGACCCTCCCGGAGATGCAAATTACGCGCCTATAATCGAATCATGGGCAGAGTATTATGTTTTAACCGTTTTTTCTCTCAGAGGGACGGGTGCATATTCCACGTGGTCCCATGACACGGTCACTTATACTCACAGGAGAGGGACTATCGACGCGATATTCAGGCCTGATATCGGAACGGGCTTTGAAGTGGGATTTGGCGGAGGTCTCGGATTCTATGAAACGAAAACTTCAATCACCGGGGATGAAGACGAAGGGACTCTTGGAATACAGGCGCTCGGAGACCTGAATTACGCAATTTCAAATAATATCGGCCTCAATTTTGCAGCAAGGGCGATAGTTCCGGATCTAAACAAATCTTCTGAAATACTGTGGCAATTCGGCGGAGGCATCACGGGGGAACTTCAGCTCGGTTACTGAAATGACTCTTCAGCCGGTAAGGGGAATGCGGGATTTTTATCCCGAAGACATGAGAAAAAGAGAGTGGCTTTTTTCCGTTTGGAGGGAAGCGTCTCTTCTCTATGGTTTTGAACCTTATGACGCGCCGGTAGTGGAAAACCTCGACCTTCTAAAGAGAAAAGCAGGCGAAGAGATTGCCGAACAGCTCTACTCCTTCAAAGACAAATCCGGAAGAGAGATCGCCCTGAGAGCGGAAATGACTCCTTCGCTCGCGAGAATGATCGCGTCTCGGCAGAATTCGATAGCTATGCCCGCGAAATGGTATGCCATAGCGCAGTGTTTCAGGTATGAAAGAATGACAAAAGGAAGAAAAAGAGAGCACTACCAGTGGAACGCCGATATACTCGGCGTAGACGACGTTTCGGCGGAAACAGAGATAATATCCCTTCTCATTTTCGCTTTGAAAAAAATGGGATTCGGAACTGAAGATGTCGTCGTCAGAATAAACAGCAGAAAAATAATTGAAGATATACTGAGAAAAGTCGGCGTTCCATCTGAGCTGTTCTCTCAGACCATGATAGTTATTGATAAAAAAGATAAAATCCCTTCAGAAGAGCTGAAACGTATGCTGGGGGAAGTTCCTTTGAAAGGAGATATCCCGGAAAGGCTTCTCGATGCTGTCGAAAAATGTTCTGAGGGCGGAGCAAGAGAATTTTTGGGTGATGGAGAAAATATAAGACAAATGGACGATCTCATCGAAAATTTAGGGGATTTTTCCGAATTTGTCAGCTTTGACGTTTCTGTTGTGAGAGGCCTTTCTTACTACACCGGTATTGTTTTCGAGGCATTCGGCAAAAGAGCCGGCAAAAGAGCCATAGCGGGTGGAGGGAGATATGCGAGTCTTCTGGAGAAAATCGGAGGAGCTCCCCTTTCCGGCGTAGGTTTCGGATTCGGAGATGTCGTTATATTGGACGTCCTTGAAGAATCCGAAAAAATTCCGTTTACAGGAATAAACCTCGATTACTATATTATCCCATATTCCAAAGATTATTTGTCCTACGCTTTTAGTATAGCCCGTCAGATTCGAAACAAGGGTTTTTCGGCTGATATAGATTTTAAGTGCAGAAAAGTAAAAACCGCTTTGTCAGACGGATCCAAAAAAAACGCCTTGTTCTGCGTTATGATATTCCCGGAAGAACACAAAGACGGCAGAATAAAATTAAAAAACATGAAGACGAAGGAAGAAAAAACCCTATCTGCCGCCGAGTTTTTTGACAGCAGTATATCAACCTGAAATGACACAACAAAAAAAATCCGTAAAATGAGATTTACGCAAGTTGCGGTAATTGGCGGCGGCCATGCCGGCTGCGAAGCTGCCATAGCGGCTTCAAAAATCGCTTCGGAAGTTATTTTAGTGACTGCTCAGGTAAAGAAGATAGGTCATCTCTCTTGCAATCCCGCCGTAGGAGGGCAGGCGAAAAGCCATCTTGTTCATGAAATAGATTTTCTCGGAGGAGCGATAGGTTTTGTCGCCGACCTGTCAGGAATTCAATTCAGGACACTCAGAGCAGGAAGGGGACCGGCTCTCAGGGCTTTGAGAATCCAGGTCGACAGAAGCCTTTTCATAAAAAACATTCAAAGAGAAATATTTTCAAAAAAAAACATAAAAGTTATTCAAGCTGAAGCGACCGGTATTGTCACGGAAAACGGAAGAATTAAGGCAATCGAGACCACTGAAGGACTTATAAAATGCGATTCCGCCGTTTTAGCTCCCGGAACTTTTCTCAACGGAATAATGTTCACGGGTTTTGAAAAGATAGAAGGAGGAAGAAGAGGAGACCATACATCGGTATTGCTCAGTAAAGATATATCCGAAAAAGGATTTATTCTCGAAAGGCTAAAAACAGGGACATGCCCGAGAATCGACGGAAGGACTGTGGATTATACCCAAATGACGGAACAGAAGGGCGATGAAAATCCCTATCCTTTTTCCTGGCGTTCTGAAAGAAAAAGTTTGAAAAATTTTGTTTCCTGTTTTGCCACAAAAACAGAACTCAGCACTCATGATGTGATAAGAAAGAACATAGACAGAAGTCCTCTTTTTTCTGGCATGATTACAGGAAAAGGGCCTCCTTTTTGTCCTTCAATAGAGGACAAGGTAATGAGATTCGGCGACAGATCGGGACATCCGATTTACGTCGAACCCGAAGGGCTCGAAGACGACCTGAAATATCTCGCAGGCCTTTCGACTTCCCTCCCTTGTGATGTTCAGGAAGAGATGCTCAAAAGCATTCGAGGACTGCAGGATGCCGTAATAGCAGTTCCCGGTTATGCTGTAGAATACGATTATCTCCAGCCTACAAACCTCTATCCGACTCTGGAGACAAAGCTCGTATCAGGATTATTCACCGCAGGTCAGATAAACGGAACGTCCGGATACGAAGAAGCCGCCGGCCAGGGAGTTGTGGCTGGAATAAACGCCGCGTCCCACGCCGAAGGATTGGAAAAAATCCTGATCAGAAGAGATCAAGCTTATATAGGAGTAATGATAGACGATCTTGTAAACAGAGGCGTCAACGAGCCATACAGGCTATTTACTTCACGAGCTGAATACAGATTGCTGTTGAGGAAAGACAACGCCGGGCAGAGACTTTTAGAGATATCGGAAAAATACGGACTAATCCAAAGAGAGCAAACTCAAAATATCAGAAATCTCGAAAGAGAAACCCAAGAAATTATGGCTAAACTCAGAAAAAAGGTTTTAATACCTTCTCTCAAGTCCGGCAGGGAAAAAGCGGAAGAAATCTCTTTCATCGCCGAAGCATTTTCCGGAATGTCTGACAAACAGCGCGAATACGTAGCCCAAAGAATTGAATCGGAAATAATATACGACGGTTACATTCAGCATCAGATAGAAGAGGCGTCAAAAATGAAGCTCTATGAAGACATGGAAATCCCGGAAGGAATAGATTTTTGGAGCATTAAGAATGTATCCAATTCGGCAAAAGAAATGTTCACAAATGTAAAACCCGTCAACATTGGTCAAGCCTCAAGGCTGCCGGATGTCTCTCCTTCAGATATCTTTTCGCTGATGGTCAAAATAGAATGTATCAGAAAAACTGGTCTTGACAAAAAACTCTAATGCCGATAAAATACAAATCTTTGAATTTTTACGCGAAAAGGCTTTCCTGTTAAAGTCTTGAGATGGTCTGCCGGAGGCGATCATCTTGTCATATATCATAAAAGGAGCGCTCAAGTGAAAACGTATGTGCCTAAGCAAGGCGAAATAACAAAAAAATGGGTGGTAGTCGACGCCAAAGATAAGCCTCTCGGAAGAATCGCGTCCGGTATAGCAAAAATTCTCCGAGGTAAAACTAAACCGAATTTCACTCCCTTTCTCGACTGTGGAGACAACGTAATATGCATTAATGCCGAGAAAGTCTTGTTGACAGGCAAGAAACTCGATCAGAAAATTTATTGGAGACATTCAGGATATATAAGCGGACTCACTTTGAGAACGGCAAGACAAGTTCTTCAGAGAAATCCCGAAAGAGTTATCGAAAAAGCAGTCAAGGGTATGTTGCCGAAAGGGACTCTCGGAAGAAAAATGCTGAAAAATTTAAAAGTTTGCAAAGGAAGCCAGCACAGACACTCTGCGCAGAAGCCCGAGCAGATAAGCATTTAGGAGGAAGAAAGTGACTGAAGAAATTCAGAAAGCTGAAAATCTAAACACCGGCAGGAGAAAAACCGCTGTCGCGAGGGTCAGGCTAATCCCTGGTTCTGGCAAAAGAATGATAAACGGCAGGAGATTCGGCGATTACTTTAAGAGAGGAAGCGTGTTGACTCATATAGAATCCCCTCTGAAGGCGATGAATCTGAGCGAAAAATTCGACGTGCTCGCTAAAGTTCACGGAGGCGGAGTCACAGGACAGGCCGGAGCCCTCCAGCTCGGTATATCCCGTTCAATAGCAAAGCTTTTCCCGGAGAAAAAGGCGGAATTGAGAAAACACGGCTTTTTGACAAGAAACGCCAAAGTTGTCGAAAGGAAAAAATACGGAAGGCCGAAAGCCAGAAAAAGATTTCAGTTTTCCAAGAGGTAATAGCACACAAAAAATCACATGGCCTGAGCCCGTTTGGGTCCTGATAATATCAGGTTGGCGGGTGCTGACGGTCATGGTCGGAGAACCCAAAAGGAGGATTAATGCTCAATATCGAGATCACCGAGCTTCTCAAAGCCGGCGCCCACTTCGGGCACAAAACAGACAGATGGAATCCCAAGATGAAGCCCTATATTTTCGACATCAGACAAGGGACTCATATAATCAACATCAGAAAAACAGTTTCCGGGCTTGAACACGCGTCGAATTTTCTGGGGAAAATATCTTCTCAAAACAAATCAATTCTTTTCGTGGGAACAAAAAGACAGGCAAGGCCTATCATTGTCGCTGAAGCCGAAAGAGCCGGTGTTTTCAGCGTAACAGAGAGGTGGCTAGGCGGAACGCTGACGAATTTTAAAACTATAAGAAACAGCGTTTCAAAACTGAAAGAACTCGAAAAACAGCTCCACGAAAAAGGATCTGAAAGGCTTACAAAAAAAGAAATACTCATGCTTCAGAAAAAGAGAGAAAAACTCGAAAGATACCTGAGCGGCATTAAAGAAATGGACATGCTTCCGTCGGCTATTTTTGTCGTAGACGTGAAACACGAGGGAATAGCTGTTCATGAATCCAAAATCCTCGGAATTCCTGTCGTGGGTATTGTGGACACAAATTCGGACCCGGATCCTATAGATTACATTATTCCGGCGAATGACGACGCGATGAGATCCGTCGCCCTCATAACCCAATATCTCGCCGACGCTATCTTGCTTGGGAAAACACAGCATAAAGATGAAGAACCTGTTCCCGAAAAAGACGGGGATAGCGATATTGAAGAAGAGATACTGGAAAAAATCGATCTTATCCAATCCTGAAATATTTTTCAGGAATTCAATAACAGGAGGGTAAAGTGCCTGATAAAGACCTAAATATGGAGAGAGTAAAAGAATTGCGAAGAATTACAGACGCAGGGATAAAAGAATGTAAAGCGACTCTCGAAGAAACCGGATATGATGTTGAAAAAGCAGTTAAAATTCTAAGGGAAAAAGGCATAGCAAAAGCAGACAATAAAAGCGGCAGGACCACGAAAGAAGGCATGATCTCGTGCTATCTTCATCAAAACAAGATTGCAGGCTTAGTCGAGCTAGCCTGTGAAACGGATTTTGTTGCCAGAACGGAAATTTTTCAGTCTCTTGCCAAAGATCTTGCAATTCAGATTGTAACTTCATCTCCGAAAGCCCTGAAAAGGGAAGACCTGTCGCCCGAATTGGTTCAAACCGAAAGAGAAATCTATTATAATCAGGAAAAACAGGCCGGAAAACCGGACAAAATAATCCAGAAGATAGTCGACGGGAAAATAGAGAAATTTTACAAAGAAGCCTGTTTTTACGACCAGCCTTTTTACAAAGACGATTCTAAAACGGTCGAACAGGTGGTAAAAGAGGCAATTGCCAAAACGGGAGAAAACATAATAATAAGAAGATTCTACAGGATGCAGTTGGGAGAATGATGAATAAGCATTACAGCAGGGTGATGATAAAGCTGAGTGGAGAAGCTATCGGAGAACAAGGCAAAGTCATCTCTCCTGAGCTTGTCCATCATATATCCAGCGAAATTGAAGATGTCTCGAAAAAAGGAGTATCAATAGGACTCGTCATCGGAGCTGGAAATATTTTTCGAGGCCAGGAAATAATACAGAGCCTTGGTATAGAAAGAGTTGTCGCAGATCAGGTGGGAATGCTCGCCACGATGATAAACGCTCTGTTGTTCAAGGAAGTCCTGTTGGAAAAAGGAATTAAAACTTCAATACTTTCCGCTCTTGATGTCCCTCAGTTGGCTGAAGTCTATACCCCTCAAAAAGCATGGGAATATATGGTCGGCGGGACGTGCGTTATTTTTGCCGGCGGAACAGGGAACCCATTTTTTACTACCGACACCGCTGCAGCCCTCAGAGCCGCTGAAGTTAAAGCCGAGATACTCATAAAGGCTACTAAAGTAGACGGAGTTTACGACAAAGACCCGAATTGCTATCCTGAAGCAAAAAAATTTGACAAGCTGTCATATCTTGACGTCATCAACAAGGGTTTGAAAGTTATGGATTCTACAGCCATTTCACTTTGCAGGGAGAACAATATCCCTATAATGGTATACAACATGTATGTGAAAGGGAATCTATCCGCCGCTGTTTTCAATAAAAGCGTAGGCACTCTTATTATGTGAGGAGGTTAAATGCCCGATCTTGAAAACCTTATCTCTGCTGAAAGAGAAAAAATGGAGAAATGCCTGGAGCATTTCAAAGGGCTCTTGGCCAAAATTCAGACAGGAAGAGCCGTTCCGGCTCTGCTCGAAGGAATAACCGTAAGTTACTACGGATCGGAAACTCCCGTTAGGCAGTTGTGCAACGTGACTGTTCCCGAACCCAGAATGATCGTCCTTCAACCTTACGATAAATCAATAATCGGAGAAATTGAAAAAGCAGTGTCCGCGTCAAATATTGGCGTAAATCCTCAGAGCGACGGCAAAGTTATAAGGCTTGCCTTTCCAATGCTTTCTGAAGAAAGAAGGGATGAATCTGTCAGGCATGTGAAAAAAATAGGAGAGGATACCAAGACTGCCGTGAGAAACATAAGGCATCAGTTCATAAATCAGGCTAAAAAAATGCTGAAAGAAAGCGAAATTTCTGATGACGAACACGAGCGCTACAACGAAGAAATCCAATCCTTGACAAACGAGTTTATAAACGAAATAGACAAGCTTATATTGAACAAAGAAAAAGAGGTAAAGACGATCTGAAAGATGCCCGGCATGCGGATTAAAGATGATCTGATTAAACCGGTTCATGTCGGTATAATTATGGACGGAAACGGCAGATGGGCGAGAGAAAGAAAACTGCCGAGGGTTTCGGGTCATGTCGAAGGGGTTAACGCTGTCCGCAGGATTGTCAGGCATTCAGGCAAATCAGGTTTGGAAAACCTCACACTTTACGCTTTCTCCACTGAAAACTGGAAAAGGCCTTCCGAAGAGGTCGGGTTTTTGATGAAAATGTTCAAAAAACTCATCAGATCTGAAATTGACGAACTCATGGAAAATAATGTTAAACTGAGTTTTATAGGCAGAAAGAACTCTCTCAGCAAAAGCATACAAAAAGAAATGGATACCGCGACCGAGAGAACTCAGAACAACAAAGGATTGAACCTGACAATCGCTATTTCATACGGAGGAAGAGACGAGATTATTTCAGCAGTAAATAAAGCGGCAAAGAGCATGGCTGAAGGAAAGATAAAGGAAATAGATGAAAACAGCTTCAAGGATTTTCTTTTCACAAAAGACATCCCGGATCCCGACCTTATAATTAGAACAAGCGGCGAGAAAAGGCTTTCAAACTTCCTTATTTACCAGTCGGCATACGCCGAACTCTTTTTTTCAAATAAATACTGGCCGGATTTCAAAGAAGAGGATTTGGATGATGCGATAGAGGATTTTTCGAAAAGAAAAAGAAGGTTCGGCAGAATTTGAACAGAAGTTTCACAGATAAAAAGAATTTATTTTATAGAGTAGCTGTCTCAGTCGTCTTTATCCCTCTGATTGTTTTTTTCATCGTAAAGGGCGGCTATTGTTTTTTCATTCCGCTCTTGATAACGGCGCTGATTTCCTCAGCGGAAGCATACAACATAGCTCAAAAATCCCTGCAAATAGAGAAAGGCACGGACAGCAAAATGAGGTATGTTTTTGTCATATCGGGGATTTGCATTCTTCTTGTAAACTCATTTTTTACCGGTATGCATAATCTTCTTGTTTTAACTTTCATATTTTTTCTTTTTTTCGTCGAGGTAGTGACCGAAAAACCGGAGAATTTCGCGAAGAGGATTTCATCCGTTATATACGCAATAGTGTATGTTTCGTGGGGATTTTGCAGCATTTCCCTGCTCAGAAAAGCCGGAGATGGCAGCCCGGCAGGCGACACTTTAGGGGTCTATCTGGTATGTCTTGCCTTTACTGTAGCCTGGTCTTCAGATGCTTTCGGATACGCGTTCGGATATCTTCTCGGGGAAAAACCTCTCATCCCTTCCATCAGTCCCAACAAAACAGTAGAAGGGAGCCTTGGAGGAATTGCTGGAGCTGTTATCGGAGCGGCTGTTCTCAAATTGGTTCAGATCCGCCTTTGCCCTTCTCTGCATTTTCCCTGGCATTTCGTCTTTATTTGCGCTGTCTTGGGAGGAGTGGCTTCTCAATTCGGGGATCTGGTCGAGTCAATGATGAAGAGAGATGCTAAAATTGACCAGTCGTCTTTAATTCTCCCCGGACACGGCGGAATACTTGACAAGTTCGACAGCGTATTTTTCGCTGCGTTCGTTGTATATTTCATGCACAGTTTCCTGATGAGCTGACGGCATGGAGGTAATCCTTCTCGGTGCCACAGGTTCTATAGGGACGTCCGCTCTTGAAGTTGTAAAAAAACAACCGGACAAGTTCAGAATAACTGCAATCTCAGCAAACAGAAACATAGATTCGCTTTTGAAAATCGCTCTGGAATTCAGAGTGCCAAAAGTCATAGTGACTGACAAGAATGCCCCAGGCATTGAAAAACTAAAAGAACTCGACGACGCTGAAATTTTTACGGGAATCGAAGCCGCTGCGGATATTTGCGCCACAGACAGCGCCGGAATTGTCTTGAACGCTGTTGTTGGAAGCGCCGGTTATCTGCCCACGAAAAGAGCGCTGCTTTCAGGGAAAACCGTGGCTCTGGCAAATAAGGAAACTATGGTCTCTTATGGTGAAGTCATAAACCAAATACTTGCGGCGGGAAAAGGCAGAATTATCCCGGTAGACAGCGAACACAGCGCTGTTTTCCAGCTCCTGGAAAACAAAAAAAAAGAGGAACTGGAAAAAATAATTCTCACTGCTTCCGGAGGACCCCTTAGAAATCATAGAGACCCTGCCAATGCTACCGTTGAGGAAGTTTTAAGACATCCTACATGGAACATGGGATCAAAAATCACTGTGGATTCAGCCTCACTCGCGAACAAGGGATTAGAGGTAATAGAAGCTGCGAGACTTTTCAATGTAGACTCCTCTAAAATTGACGTCATCGTCCACCCTTCATCCGTCATACATTCTTTTGTAGAGCTCAAAGACGGTTCCATAGTCGCTCAACTGGCTCATCCCGACATGAAACTGCCGATACAATACGCATTGAATTACCCCCGGAGGCAAAACAGACAGATTAAAAGGCTGTCTCTTCGGGATGTTTCGCCCCTGGAATTTTTTGATCCGGATAAAGAAAAATTTCCGCTTCTGTCATATGCTTATGAAGCTCTTGATACCGGAGGGACGATGCCCGCTGTTTTCAACGCGGTCAATGAAGAAGCTGTAAGTTTATTTCTCGGAAAAAAAATTAAATTTGGAGAAATAAATACTCTTGTCCGAAGGACGATGGATCTCCACAAGGCAGTCTCCGCGGAAGAAAATGCGATCCTTGAGGCGGATAAATGGGCGAGAAAACAAATTTTAATATATTCGGAGAAGACATGAATATTATCTCTACCGCTGTTCTTCTTGGGGTGCTTATATCATTTCACGAATTCGGTCATTTTCTATTTGCGAAACTTTTCAAAGTTTCAGTTCCGAAATTTTCTCTCGGTTTCGGGCCAAAATTAATAGGGTTCAATCTCGGAGGGACTTTTTTTCAAATTTCCGCTTTTCCTCTCGGTGGATATGTCAAAATGAAAGGAGAAGCAGAAAACCAGGAAACAAAGATTGGTTTAGACAAAGACGATTTCAGAGCAAAAAATTTTATTCAGAAAACGCTCATTGTCTTCGCCGGGCCGCTCTTCAATATATTTTTGGCTCAGCTCCTCATTTTCACGGCAAACCTTATGATGAGCGGTTTTTATATTCCAACGACGAAACTGGGCAGAATTTTTGAGACTTCTTCTTCCTGGGAAGCCGGGTTGAGACCCGGAGATTCGATCTTAGCCATAAACAGCAATAATGTTTCAAGCTGGGGAGATGTGGAGGAGGCAATGGCGGCTTCACCAGTCGTTTCAATCGAAGTATCTGCTCTTCGCAAAACAGGAGGCGCTGATTCACTGTTAGTTTTTTCTGTCGAGCCGGATACACAGGATATCTTGATGAGAGGGCTCAATCCTCTTCTTCCGGCTTTGGTAGGAGAAATATCCGGAAAACCGGCAGAAGAAGCGGGATTTAAATCCGGCGATTCTGTCATTTTCATTGTCCCCTTCGGCGGTATAGACGATGAGGATATGCAGTCTCTCGCAGAAAAGGGTTTTGCCCTGTCCTATTTTGATACAGCTTCTTTCGAGGTTTTCAAAAACAGGGAACATGAAAATTTATCTCTCGGATATGAAGTGAAATACTGGCAGGATCTGTCGATTCTCATTAATTCTCTGAAAAGCGAAGATTTTTTTGTCGGAATCAAAAGAGGAGAAGATAATGTTTTATCGAAAATCAGACCGGTCGAAACCGGCGGAAGGAAAATAATCGGAATAAGCATTGATTTGCCTACAAAAAGACTCGGCGCTGTCCGGGCTTTTTCGATGTCTTTGGAACAAATGAAGGTAACATTGGTAATCCTGACAAAAATTCCAAGGATGATAGCCGAAAAAAAGATAACAGTCAGAGAAACCTTCGGCGGACCCGTGAGGGTTTTTCAGGAAACTTCAAGAGCCGCAAAGATGGGATTCGACACATTTTTATTTCTGGCGGGATTTATATCTCTTAACCTGGCAATATTCAATCTTTTACCGATACTTCCTCTCGACGGAGGGCACATATTCATATATCTGATAGAAACACTGACGAGAAAAAAGATTCCTGTCAAAGTTTTAAGAGGGCTCCAGGCGGCGGGTTTTTCACTTCTTTTGTTTCTCGCGATCTTAGTAACGGCAAACGACCTTCTGAATATTTTCCTGTGAAAAAAGCTTCAATCATTCTCGTAGGAGACGAACTTCTCGACGGCAGCAGGACAGATGAAAACGGGCCGTTCATAGAAACCCAATTGACTGATGCGGGTTTCGATGTCATTTCCCTGATAATCGTCCCAGATAGAATTGAAAGCATGATTTCCTCATTCGAGAGAAGTTTAAAAGAATGCGACCTCACTTTAGTCGCGGGAGGATTGGGGCCGACGCCCGACGATCTGACGCGAAAGGCAGCGTCGGTGTTTTTCGGGAAAAAACTCTTAAAATACGACGCGGCGCAAGCTCATATAGAAAGTATATTTAAAAAAAGAAATGTCAATATGCCGCCGGAGAATGATATTCAATCCATGATTCCGGATAAATCCAGGATATGGATAAACCCATCAGGGACTGCCTGTCCTTTTGAGTGCATCAAGGATGGAAGAAGTTTTATATTCCTTCCCGGAGTCCATGTTGAAGTCAGAGAGATATTCAACTGCTGTCTTTCAGAGTATTTGGCTGAAATATCGAAAGAGACGAAAAAAAAGCGTTTTCTCGTCAGGACTTTCGGTGTTTCTGAGTCGGCTGTTTACGGCATATTATCTAAAAATAAACATCTTTTTGAAAAAGCAAAAATATCTTTTCTGCCGCAGATCCCCGGTGTTGACGTCAAGATAGAAGAAACGGAGAATTGTGAGTGCCCTGTAGAAATACGCAACGAAATCATTGAATCATTGAAAGACTGGGTTTGGTGTTCGGGAGACAAGACAATCCAGGAAGTAATCGCGTCATTTCTCAATAGTCTGAATATGACTATTTCTGTGGCAGAGAGCTGCACCGGGGGGTATATTTCTAATATGCTCACGGATGTCCCCGGTTCTTCGGATTACTTTAAGTTTTCCGCAGTGACATACAGCGATAATTCCAAAGTTAGAATTCTCGGCATTGAAAAAGAGATGCTGGCTTTGAAAGGAAGCGTCAGCAGAGAAACGGCTGTTTCCATGGCTCAAAGAATCAGAGAGATTGGCGGAACCGATCTTGGGCTCTCCTCGACCGGCATAGCCGGACCTGGAGGCGGTTCAATTGAGAAACCTTTGGGTCTTTTTCTTACGGGAATAAGCTCGAAGAAGAAATTCGCGGCAGAAAGGTTTTTAGGATTTGAGGACAGAATAAAAAATAAAAGATGGTTTTCATTTTTCGCTTTGGATTTTTTGAGAAGGCATCTTATTGGCGAATTCGGCCTTAAAATGGAAGATTCTATCTTTGACTAAGAAAAATTTAATAATTCTTTTCGGCGGGAAGTCCACAGAACACGAGATTTCGGTTTTATCCGCGGAATTTGTCTATAGGTCAGCTGACAGGTCAACTTTCAATCCTATACTTGTCCAAATCGACAAAAGCGGAAAATGGAATCTCATGTCTGAAGACGCTTTCAAAGGTCACAAAAAGGGTTTGATCGGAAAAGTTTTTCCCGCGCCTTTTGGAAAAGGAACATATTTGATTTTCACTGAAAATGTTTCAAAAAAAATAAGAGCGGATGTTTTTTTTCCCGTGCTCCACGGACCTCTCGGCGAAGACGGAACGGTTCAAGGACTTTTTAAGATGCTCGATGTCCCTTTCGTGGGGTCGGGAGTTCTGGGGTCAGCTCTTTCAATGGACAAAGAAGCGTCAAAAAAACTTCTTTTTCAGAGCGGACTTCCTGTCTGCAGATACCTTTCCTGCGGCAGAAATGAAAGAGTTTCTTTTAAGAGGGCGGTGAAAGAACTCGGACTTCCCATGTTTGTAAAACCTTCTTCCGCAGGTTCGTCAGTCGGAGTCGGTAAGGTTAAAAACGAAAAAGATTATTATAAAATGAAAGAAGAAGCTCATAGATATTGCGATAAAATAATTTTTGAGGAATTCGTCGAAGGCAGGGAAATAGAGTGCGCGGTTCTCGGAAATCAGGAACCGATTGCTTCAGTTCCCGGAGAAATTGTCCTCAGTTCCGAGTTCTATTCTTACGAAGCCAAATACATACTTAAAGACGCAGCCGAGATTGTATTTCCGGCGGATCTGCCGAAATCTGTCTCCGCTAAAATCCGTTCTCTCGCCGTTGAAGCATTCAATGCCCTCTACTGCGAGGGGATGGCGAGGGTTGACTTTTTTTTCGGGAAAAGGGGGATATATATAAACGAGCTTAACACCATTCCCGGTTTTACATCAATAAGCATGTATCCTAAGTTATGGGAGGCGAGCGGAATAGGTTCCGGTGAATTGATAGGAAAGCTCGTCGAGCTGGCTTTTGAAAGGCATCAAAACGAAAAGGTTTTGCTCAGGGCTTATAAGAGATGAAAAAAAACAAGATCATACTGACCGGCGGTGCAGGTTTTATTGGAAGCTGTGTCCTTTCTTTGCTGAACGAAAAAGGATTGCATGACATCATTATCATCGACAATCTCGGTAAAGGGGAAAAGTGGCGAAATCTGACGGGCAAACGCTTTGAAGACTATATAAACAAAGACCATTTTATAAAATCTCTCGAAAAAGGCTTTTTCAACGGACTCGTCGACTCTGTCATCCATATGGGGGCTTGTTCTTCGACTACAGAGACTGATGGCGAATACATTATGCGCAACAATTATCTGTATTCCAAAAAACTCGCGTCCCTGTGTGTTGAAAAAGGCATAAGATTCATTTACGCGAGCAGCGGAGCCACCTACGGAGACGGGTCGAAAGGATTTAGCGACGAAGATTCAGTCACCTTAGAGTTGAAACCTTCCAACTTATACGGTTTTTCAAAAGCAGCTTTTGATAATTGGGCAATTCTTTCCGGCGCAGTGAGCAAAACAGCGGGACTGAAATTTTTCAACGTGTTCGGGCCCAATGAATACCACAAAGGCGAAATGTCGAGCGTAGTGTTCAAGGCTTATCTCAGTATAAAGAAAAAAGGATATGTCGAACTTTTTGAGTCCTGCGATGAAAAATACGAAGACGGCATGCAGATGCGGGATTTTGTTTACGTCAAAAACTGCCTGCAAATAATCTGGTGGCTTCTTCAAAACAGTAACGTCTGTGGTATTTACAACTCGGGAACTGGAAAACCGAGGACATGGATAGATCTCGCGAAAGCCGTTTTTTCAGCGATGGGAATAAAAGAGGACATAAGGTTCCGAAAAATGCCGAGTGAACTTCTGGGTAAATACCAGAATTATACTTGCGCGGAAATGAAAAAATTAAAAGATGCCGGATACGGCGAAAAATTTTCTGAACTTGAAGAAAGCGTGAAGGATTACGTCCAGAACTATCTCGAAAAAGATTTTGCCGTCCTCTGACAAAATGCATGAAAATCATAATTTTCCTCCTGTTTTAACAAAAACATTCGACGATATATCAAACGCTCTCTCTTCGGCCTCGCAAAGAGAATGGACGGTTTCTAAAAGCGGGAATTATTCAATAGACTTGACCGGAAAAGACGGGATTATTGATTTTTTCAAATCTAAAGAAAAATTTTTTGCCAAAAACTTTCCGTCAATCCATACTGAAGATTCTTATTTTCTCTTGAGCTGCGCGGGGGCGGACCTGAAAAAAGCCGCATTAGACCCTGCCCGATATTCTCTGCTCGTTTCGATAGGCAAAGACGGAACAGTCCGCTGCAAAAACCTTTCGGACAGAGTAAATATGGCTCCGACATCCGAACTCCTCTGTCATCTTCTTGTCCACGGAGTGTTAAAAGAAAAAAAGCCGGAACACAGAGCAGTCCTTCACCTTCACCCTCCCGGGACAGCCGCTTTCTCGGCTCTTTATTGTCTCGATAAAACTTTTAAGAAAAAAACGGAGGCGCTTTTAGATGGCATGTCAAAAGTTCACTCTGAAAAAAAAGGATCTTCTTTTCTTGGTTTTTTTGAGGCAGGATCGGAAAAACTGGCAATTGAGACAGCTGAGGTTTTCAGCGAAAATTTATTTGTCTCCTGGGCGGGACACGGAGCCATCTGTTCGGGAAAAGACCTTACCCATGCTTTTGAAAGAATTGAGTTTATTAACTGGATTTTTGATGTAATACTCAAGGTGATTTAAAAAGAAGAACTCATGGAAATTTTTTTAACAAACACCCCATCCGGCAAAAAAGAAGTTTTCATTCCCCTTGAAAAGGGTAAAGTCGGAATATACACTTGCGGCTTAACCGTTTATAACTACGCACACATAGGGAATCTTCGCGCTTACGTATTTTCTGACATCCTCAGAAGAACACTCGAATTCAACGGATACAAAGTCAAGCATGTCATGAATATAACGGATGTCGGGCATCTGACTGACGACGCCGACGAAGGGGAAGACAAACTCGAGAAAGGCGCGAAAAGAGAGAAAAAAACTCCGCTGGAAATTGCGAGGTTCTACGAAGCTGAATTTATAAAAGACCTGAAAATGATGAATATCCTCATACCGCAAATAATGCCGAGGGCTACGGAACATGTAGAGGAGATGATAGAACTCGTTAAAAAGCTCCAAGATAAAGGTTTTACATATTCAGCAGGCGGCAATGTCTATTTCGACACTTCAAAATTCAATGGATACAGAGATTTGGCGAAGCTCGAAAAAGACCCGGAAAAACAGATATCGAGGGTGGAGAAAGATACGTTTAAAAAACACCCCTTTGACTTTGTTCTTTGGTTCACGAGATATAAATACGATAAACACTCTATGCTATGGGATTCTCCGTGGGGCGGAGGTTTTCCCGGTTGGCATATAGAATGTTCGGCGATGGCTTCAAAATACCTCGGAGAAAGGATAGACATACACACAGGAGGGATAGATCACATACCCGTTCACCATACGAATGAAATCGCGCAGAGCGAGTGCGCTTTCGGGCACAGGTGGGTCAACTACTGGCTGCATTCAGACTGGCTCGTGGTCGGTGAAGGTGAAAAGATGGCAAAATCAAAAGAAAACTTTTTAAGGCTTAAAACTCTAACGGACGCCGGTTATGATGCTCTCGACTACAGATATTTTCTTTTGGGCGCTCACTACAGAAAACAACTTGAGTTCACTTATGAAGCCCTCGACGGGGCGAGGAACGCTCTGAAAAAGATAAGAAACAGGGCGGGAGAACTCATTAAAAGCTACGGAGACTGTTTCCCGGAGGAACCTGAGTCAGAATATATCGATGATTTCACACGTGAAGTTAACGACGATTTGAACACTCCCAGAGCCCTCGCGGTAATGTGGGAGGCTTTATCGGACAACTCTCTGAAAGAAGCTGAAAAATTATCTCTTTTGAGGAAATTCGACAAGGTATTAGGCCTCGATGTTTTTGCATCCGGAGATGTCAAAATACCGGTTGAGATAGAAGAACTTATCCGGAAAAGAGAAACAGCCCGAAAAAGCAGGGATTTTATAACGGCAGACCAGCTGAGAAAAGACATTGAAAGCAGAGGCTATGAAGTTCTCGACGGAAAAGACGGCACTAAAGTCAGAAAATCATAGGAAAGGAATATTTAGTTCTTTTCTGCGGTAAGAGATATAAAAGGAGGCGGAAATGAAAGGAAGAACTTTTACGGCTTTGCTGATAGCGGTCTCTCTGGTGTCGTTTTTCTGCACACCCAAAGAGATAATCAAAGAAAAAGTGGACGACTGGCAGTATTCAATAGACAGCTTTGAGGATGAGGAATACCTGAAAAGGTCATTCGGCGGAAGTCAAATGTCGTCGCCTGTGATGACAGGAGGAATGTCGCAAAGTGTATATGAAAATTATGCCCCCGATGACGAACTGGGATTTTCGGTCGGCGGCGCTAAAGACATCAACAATTTCAGGGAAAACATAGAAAACGGATACCTGCCCCTGCCGACAGACATAACTGTCGAGGGCATCTATTACGATTACTTTTTCGAGACGGGTCAGACAAAACCCTGCGAAAAACTATTCTGTCCTTCATACAGCAGAGCTGTCTCTTATGACCCTTTCACGGGGGAACCTGTATATTATCTCTCGGTTGGGCTCAATTCAGGCCTGAAAGAGAGTGATTTTTCGAGAAAAAAACTCAACCTCGTCATAGTCCTCGACATTTCGGGATCCATGAGTTCACCTTTCAACAGGTATTACTACGACAGGTTCGGCAACACCCAGGAGGTTGAAGACGGTGAGGATTTCGACAAATCCAAGATGGAGATTGCCAACCGGGCGGTTGCCGATCTCATGGAACACCTGGAGCCTGATGACAAACTCGGCATAGTCCTCTTCGACGATATGGGATATCTCGCAAAACCTCTGAGAAGAGTTGATGAGACGGACATGGAGAGCATAAAGGGACATGTCCTCGAAATAACACCTCGCGGCGGGACAAACATGGAAGCCGGTATGCAGATAGCGACGGCTCTTTTCGACAGCCTCGAAAACCTCGACAGGTCTGAATATGAAAACAGGGTAATTTTTCTTACAGATGCCATGCCCAACACCGGTTCGACTGACGAGAACAGCCTTTTCGGAATGTTTGAAAAGAACTCAAAAAGAGGAGTTTTCACGACTTTCATAGGCATAGGAGTCGATCTGAACACGGAACTCGTCGAAATACTTACAAAGATAAAAGGCGCAAATTACTTCAGCGTCCATTCGCCTTCTGCGTTCAGAGAACAGATGGACGAAAACTTCGACTTTATGGTGACTCCGCTGGTCTTCGACCTTGAACTCGTCCTGGAGGCTGAAGGATATAGGATAGAAAAAGTCTACGGCTCCCCTGAGGCGGATCTTTCGACGGGCGAAATAATGAAAGTAAACACCCTGTTCCCGTCAAAAAGAACCGATGGAGAGACAAGAGGCGGACTCGTTCTTCTCAGGCTGAAAAAGATTTCCGAAGACGGAGAGATTTCTTTGAGCGTCTCTTATGAGGACAGAAACGGAAGAAAAGACGGAGAAGCTCAGTCCATTGAATTCAGCTCTTCGGATGAGGAATATTACGAAAACTCCGGCATTAGAAAAGGAATCCTATTGGCAAGATTCGTCGAGCTCGTAAAAAGCTGGCTGGCAGACGAAAGGGCTCAGGGCTTGTATCTCGAAGATG
>JAFGIG010000104.1 GCA_016929715.1 Caldifarciminota bacterium | reverse complement strand
TTAAAACGGCAAGACACCCGTCTTGAAAAACAGTTTCAATACCGAGTTTTCTGAAGCTGATAAGTATCGGGTCAACATCTTCTTTTTTGACGGATTGAATTCTGACTTCTCCGCCCGTAAGCGCCGCAAGTGCAATGACGCTTCCTATTTCTATGTAATCAGGACCAACGCTCGCATCAGTTCCGTTTAATCTTCTCACTCCTTCGATTTCCAGTCTGTTCGTAGATACGCCCTTAATTTCAGAGCCCATTTTTGACAGCATACCGCAGAGATCCTGAATGTGGGGTTCACAGGCCGCATTTCTTATCACAGTCCTGCCTTCGGCTAATGACGCGGCCATGAGTATATTTTCAGTGCCGGTGACGCTCGGTTCGTCGAGAAATATATTATCGCCCTTTAATCTTCCCCCGGATTTCAGAAGATATCTTGAGCCGTCCCATTTAATTTCCACTCCCATTGATTCCAAAGCGGAAAAATGAGTATCGAGCCTTCTTCTACCGATGACGTCTCCTCCCGGCGGAGGAAATCTAACCCATCCGTTTCTTGCGAGAAAAGGACCTGCGAGAAGAATCGAAGCTCTGATTTTAGAACAGATATCCGGATCGAGGTCAAAATTATTCAGATTTCCCGCTTCAATCCTCAGCGAATCTCCCTCTGTCCACTCGCATTTTGCACCCGAAAGGCGCAGAAGTTCAATTAAGTTCTCAACGTCGTGTATTTTCGGAACATTCCGCAATATAACTTTTTCATCAGTCAGGCAGGCGGCCGCAATCATTGGAAGAGCTGCGTTTTTATTTCCTTTGGGGGTGAAATTTCCTTCGATTCTGCCGGGGCCAATTATCTCAAATGAATCCAACAGCCCTCCTTTCGATTATTTCTTCTCCAGATGAATCGTCTGAGTCGGATATGCGAATTCGACTCCGGCAGAGCTCAAGAGCTCGAACATTCTCGAATTTATCTTCTGCTGGATGTCCATATATTCTGAATAATCATTTCCTTCGACAATATAAACCGCTTCAAAGACAAGCCCCCAGTCTCCGAAAGAGCTGAAATGCGATCTGTCAAATGAGGCTCTTTTGTTTTCTTCTACTGCTTTTCTTATAATATCGGGTATTTCTCTCAGTTTTTCAAGGGGAGTTTCGTATTTTACCTGAACGCTGAAAACAATTCTTCTTTTTTTCATTTCGGAAAAGTTGCGGACCACTGATTCGACAAGATAAGTGTTGGAGAAAACGAGTTTCTCTCCGCTTAAACTCGCGATTCTTGTGCTTTTTATTCCTATTTTCTCTACTGTCCCGCTGTAGTCACCGACTGAAATGAAATCCCCAATCAGAAAAGGCCTGTCGGTGACAATAACGAAATAATTGAAAAGATCTCTAAGGACAGCCTGAGAAGCAAGCGCCACAGCGACTCCGCCTATGCCGAGACCCGCCAGAAGAGTGTTTATATCGAAGCCGAAATTATCTAGAACAAAGAGAAAACCCGCCGACCAGATTACGACTCTTATAAAAGGAAGCAGCGGAATTTTCCTGCTCTCTTTTTTCTTTTCCCCGTTGTAATTTCGGCTCAAGAAAAAAGAAACTGAAAACACCAAAAACCTTAGAGTCAGAAAAACCGCGCCCAGAAATAAAACTTTATCCGCGGTTTTGGAGACCTGCTGGGGCAGATACAGAAATTTCAGTCCTCCATAAAGAATGAGAAGATAAAGACCCGGAAAAAAGTATTTACTGACGCTCTGTGTCAAAAAAAGGTGTTTTTCAGTTTTTTTCCCTTTTCTGAAAACTATTTTCGAAGAAATTTTCAAAAATAAAAAAAGCCCGAGAACAAAAACTAAAGCGAAAATATATGAAGAAATCGAGTTTCCCCAATAAATTTTATCAAAAAAATCTCCCATTAATTCTCCAGAAGCGCTTTTCTGATTTCTTTGTAACCGGGTTTTATGACATTGTAGATGATATAATTTCTCTGCCTGTAGGGCAAAAACGCCGACTTCATGGCGTTGACAGTCAGTTTTTCAAGGTCTTTCATGGTCAGCCCGTAATGCCCGACGGCTTTCAGAAACTCGCCGCTCATCGAGGTGTCGCTCATCAAGGTGTTGTCAGTGTTTAAAAACACTCTGTATTCCATGTCGTGAAAATGCCTGAATGGGTGTTTTTCGTAGGATTCAGCGGCTCCTGTCTGAATATTTGATGAAAGGCATACCTCGAGAGGTATTCTGTGGTCGAGAACGTAACTTGCCACTTTTCCGATTTTTATCACATTCCCTTCGGGGGTTATGCTCATGTCCTCTACAAGCTTGGTTCCGTGGCCTATTCTGTGAGCTCCGCAGTATTGAAGAGCCTGCCATATGGAATCGACACCGAATGCTTCTCCTGCGTGGACAGTTATGTTGAAATTGGCTTTTTTGCAGTAATTGAAAGCTTCGATGTGTTCTTTGGCGGGGTAACCTGCCTCCTCGCCGGCTAAATCAAAACCTACTGCTCCCCTGTCCCTGAATTTAACAGCTAACTGGGCGGTTTCGAGTGAGTCTTTCCTGTGCCTCATAGCGCAAATTATCAGACCCCATGAGCAATTGAACTTTTTACCGGCATTTTCAAGTCCTTCTATAACAGCTTCGACAACCTCTTCCTGGCTGAGGCCTTTCTCGATGTGAAGAACAGGAGCAAATCTCAATTCACTGTAGACGACCCCGTCTCTGCAGTTGTCTTCGATAACCTCGAATGCCGCCCTGAAAAGACTCTCGGGAGTCTGCAGGACGGATGTGGTTATGCCGAAACCTTCAAGATAAAGCGACAATGACCCCCTATGAGCTCCTCTGTGAAAAAACAACTTTAGGCTTTCTTCATCGTCATAAGGCAAAACAATTCCGTCTTTTTCTGCGAGCTCTATAATTGTTTTCGGTCTCAGACTGCCGTCTATGTGCTGATGGAGATCGACCTTAGGCATTGCGCCTACAATTTCAGCAGAGAGTATACCCCTGGGATGTATATCTTTTTTGAAATCTTTGTGATAAATCGACTCGTTGAAATTCTTCGTTTTGAACATCAGATCACCTTATCTGATCTTTTGCCCAGTCGGCTTCTCTGCTGTCCGGGTAAGCGTCTATCAGATCTTGGAAAAACCCGCGGGCTGATGTCATATCGCCGCTTTGTTTTTTGCAGAGTCCGCTTTTGTATAAAACAGCCGGCATAGAAGGATTCATAGGGTAATTTGCTCTGAAAAGCGAATAATTACCGAAAGCGGCTTCATATTTATTCTGGCTGAACTGAGATTCCGCAAGATAGAAAAGGGCGTCGGCTATCTTCGCACTCGCCGGATATGAGGCGAGAAAATCAGAAAATGCGATTTCGGCAAGATCATAATCGCCTTTCGAATAATCGACCATAGCTCTTTCGAAAGCCGCTTCCGAAGCGGCTCTGTCTGTATCAGACATGTTCTGCATTCTCAATGTCAGAGCGTCAAGCTGGCTTTTGGAGAGCTGAAGAGCTTGTCTGAGAGCGTCAATTTTCATATTTATATTTTGAAGGTTCTGCAGATAATAAGCGTCGTTTTCGCGCTGATAATGCGATACGTCCGATGTGACTGAATCGAGAGTTAAGGCAATCTCCTCGACTCTGATAAGCCTCTGATCCATATCTTTGACTGTATCTCTGACATAATCAAAATCTTTCTTAACGGAACACGAAAACAAAGCGAATAAACATAATAAAGCGGCGGTCTTTTTTTTCATCTCTGCCTCGAAGGCCTGAATTCTACCCTTCTGTTTTTAGCCCAGATACTTTCGCCTGTTCCCAAAGCGGCAGGTCTTTCCCTCCCGTAAGATACAGTGGAAATTCTATCGGGGGCGATTCCATAGCTGACAAGATAAGCTCTGCACGCATCGGCTCTCTTCTGGCCCAAAGCGAGATTGTATTCGGAAGTTCCCCTCTCGTCGCAATGCCCTTCGAGGAACACTTTTACAGAAGGATATTTCTGCATTTCTCTCGCGTTTTGAGAAATTATTTCACGTGCGGCGGAACCCAGTTCAAAGGAATTGTAATCGAAAAAAACCGTCTTCAAGATTATTAAATCTTCCGGCGGGACTACGGCGGAAGTGTCTGTTCCCAAAGAAGAGCCGTTGGAAGACGTATCTACGACAGCAACGTCTTCCGAGCTTCTCTTCGGGGTGCAAGAGGCAAAAAGGATTATGAACATCAAAAAAAGCCCCGCTTTTAAATTACTTTTTTTCATCGTAAACTCCTTTTTCATTTCGACCAGGCCGGCATGACACTGCCGGGAGAAGATATAATTTCCCTTATGAAAGTCCCGTCGAAATTCATTGTGTAAATTTTATCCGTTCCGGATCTGTTGCTCGAAAAAACAATATGCA
Organism: Caldifarciminota bacterium; assembly: GCA_016929715.1. Taxonomy (GTDB): domain Bacteria; phylum SDB-A; class SDB-A; order SDB-A; family SDB-A; genus JAFGIG01. The sequence goes on along the minus strand of JAFGIG010000104.1, from coordinate 982 downwards.
GACCGTCAGGCGACCATGAAGGGTCTTCATTGTCTCCTACGGCGGTCAGCTGTCTCTGATTTTCCCCTGACGGGGAAACACTGAATATCTGAAACAGCCCCCCCTGCATTCCCACAAAAAGAATTCTGTCTCCCCTCGGCGACCATGCGGGAGATGTGTTGTAGGATCCCGTGAATGTGATTTGCCTTGCGTTTGAGCCGTCTGCGCTCGACACGTAAATCTGCGGACCCCCTCCCCTGTCGCTTGTGAAAGCTATCTCTCCCCCCGATGGAGACCAGCTTGGCGAACATTCAATCGAATAGGAGCTCGTGACTCTTTTTAACGCCCCTGAAGGAATATCAAGTATATAAATATCGGTGTTGCCGTCGACATTCATCGTGAAAGCCAAAGTTCCTCCGTCGGGAGAAAACTCTCCTCCCACCTGCAGTGAACCGGATTTAACGAGCGGTCTTAAACTCCCTGATACCAAAGAAACTATCTCGGGTTTTTCATTTATGTAAGACGTGAAATAAACCTCTCCAGATGAGCCCCAGAAAGAAGAAATATTTATTGAGCCGTTGCCGACTGCAGCTGCGTCATTAAACCCGTCGTAGTCGCATATTCTAATGCTCGAAGATGTATGCCCCCTCCTCGTATATGCTATCCTTGTCGTGAAAATTCCCCTTTCGCCTGTCAGCGAGGAGACGATGTCGTCTGAAAACTCGTGCGCTATTTTCCTCAGCTGATCCTCTGTTCCTGAATAGCTTTTTTCAAAAATCACGTCTTCTGAGTGTATGTCAAGGAGAATACCCCTTAGAGTATAAGTTCCGCCTTCGCGCGAAACTGTCGCCGCGGCGAGAGCTTCAGCGCCTGTGGTCTTTAATTTGCTCCATCTCGTTGGGACGAGATCCGAAAGAGAGAGACCTGCTTCGCTCTGGCTTATCAGCGAAAAATAAAGGCTGTAGGAGAGATCTGAGGCAACAACACTTTCGCACTGTCCGGC
>JAFGIG010000103.1 GCA_016929715.1 Caldifarciminota bacterium | reverse complement strand
GATCTAGTTTTTCTTTTAATCTTCCAGTTTTTTCTTGTCATATTCATTAAACTTGTTGAATATCATCATTTGCTATAAAATACAATAACGATTTTGTCTGAAAATGAAAGGCTGATATGTCAAAACTTAAATATTTGTTGTATTTCCTGCTGAATATATTCAAACACAACTTCAAATTCAAACTGATTTCTCTTTTGACTGCTTTCGTCCTGTGGTTATATGTCACTCTGCAGACTCCATATAACAGGATAATAGATGTCCCTGTAAATGTCGACCTCCCGGATTCATTTCTTTTCGATGAACCTCCGGCGAATTCAGTAAAAATTGAATTTATAGGCACTCTTAGGGATTTTTTTCTTTTCGAAAAATTCGGCAATCCTTATATCAATCTGAATTTAAGCGCCATCACTTCAGGAGAGCATTATGTTGATGTTCTCCCTGAAAACGTCATTTATCCGGAATGGATAGGAGTCAAGACACAGGGAAAAAGCTTGATGAAAATATCGCTTCAGAACCTCGACAGCATTTATGTGCCTTTGGGAATTGAAGGAACATCTCTGCCCAGATCGAACTGGAGGATAGTCGATTACATAATCAAGCCGGATTTTACATGGATAATTGGGGGAAGAGAAGATCTTGAATTAATAGGTGAAAAACCGCTGTTTTTGAACCCGAACATAAACGAAAATTTCGGTTTCAATGTCAAATGCACTGTTCAAATAGAAGTTCCTTTATTGCCTACGCAGCCGTTTTCAAGGGATTCTTTCGCCGTCATAGAGTTTGAAATGGATTCTCTGATAATTTTCGAGACAAAACTTCCCGTGACTTTGAAAGCAGGTTCGAGATTCCACGTCCTGCCGGACTCGGTTAAATTTTTTGCCTTGATCTCTGCCTCGTATGCAGACAAGGTTCAAGGAGAAGACATTCTGCTTGTAGCCGAACCTAAAAGAAATGATGTGCACTCCTCTCCTATTGAGATAATCTGGCCTTTCAGGGAACTCGCCGAGACATGCTGGGTCGAAATTCCCAAAGTCAGACTCATCCCCATGTAAACAGAAAAAAAATGATAACTCTCGGAATAGAAACTTCTTGCGATGATACCTCTCTTGCGCTTCTTTCCGGCAGGAAAATTCTTGCTAATCTGAAAAAAGAACAGCTAATTCATTCGAAATTCGGGGGTGTTGTCCCGGAGCTTGCGAGCCGTGAGCACATCAGATATATTGTTCCGTTGTTTGATGAAGTTCTTAAACAGGCTAATGTCAGTGAAAATAGCATTGATCTCGTAGCGGTGACTAAGGGTCCCGGATTGATAGGCTCGCTTCTCACAGGTTATGTTTTCGCAAAATCATGGGCTTTTTGCCGGGGCAAACCTTATGTAGGCGTAAATCATCTTGAAGGACATTTATACGCCGGACTTCTCGACTGCGAGGAATTAGATTTCCCCTTTTTGACTCTTATTATTTCAGGAGGCAATACTTTACTCTTTCTGGCCAGAGACCATGGAGATTATCTCGCTCTCGGCGGCACGAGAGACGATGCCGCTGGAGAGGCGATAGACAAAGTAGGAACTATGCTCGGACTTAAGTATCCTGCCGGGCCGGAAATTGAAAAACTCGCCGAGAAAGGCAACAGTCGTTTTATCTCTTTCCCGAGACCTTCACCGCCGGGTCTCGATTTCAGTTATTCAGGCTTAAAAACAGCGGTTTTATACGCCTTGAAGGAAATGACTGAAGACGAGAAGATAGAGAAAAAGAACGATATAGCTGCTTCGTTTCTCTCAGCCCTGACAGATTCGCTCATAATGAAATCCTCTGAAGCATTGAAAGTTTGCGGATGCATTAAACTGCTCTTAACAGGAGGAGTCGCCGCCAACGACTTACTTTTTAATAAGTTTAAAGAGGAGTTCCGACCAAAAAAAATATCAGTCTTCAGGCCAAAAAAAGAACTCTGCGGTGACAATGCCGCTATGATTGCTTATTTGGGAAGTTTTATTTACTGTAAGAATGGGGAGTCAGACGATTTTTCTCAGAAAGCCGACCCGAGATCTAAATTTCCCTGATCTTTTTTTAAATAAGGGAAAGTGATTTAGATGAACCGATTCTGTCAGCTCCTGCCGCCACGAGGTTCAACGCGAAAACTCTGTCCTTAATGCCGCCGGATGCTTTTATGCCGACGTGTATGCCGTATATCGTGTCAAAAAATTCAGAGGCAGATTTCAACAGCATTATGTCTGCAACAGAAGCGCCTCTTTTTGAGAAGCCGGTAGATGTTTTAATGAATTTTGCTCCGCTTTCAGCAGCGGCAAATGCGGAAGTTATTATCTGGTCTTGATCGAGAAGTGCTGTTTCAATTATGGCTTTGACCGGCGTTTTTTCGCCTACAGCAGAGACCACAGCTCTGACTTCCTTTTGTGTTCTCGCGTAATTTCCCTCAAGGACACTTCCGATATCAATTACCAAATCGACTTCGTCGGCGCCGCAATCCCTCGCATAAGCCGCTTCGGAAGCTTTTACGACAGCAGTCGAATAACCCATGGGAAAAGATATTACAGTGACAATCTTAATGCCCGATCCTTGGGTAAGTTCTTTAGCAAATTTGACTCTCGACGGGGGAATGCAAATCCCGAAAAAAGAAAATTTAAGGGCTTCTTCCGCGGTTTTAAGGACGATTTCGTCGGAGACATCCGAAGAAAGGCAGGTATGTTCGATAAGTGAGCGCAGATCAGAGTCTAATTTTATTTCCGGCGGTTTTTTTGCTTTGAAATTATCTTTTATTTCGTCAATTTCTTTCTTAAATATCATTCACTCTCCTTTGAAAAAACACGACAGGTTCAACAAACCCTGCTTCAAGTCTTCATAGGTCTTGATATAATGCATAATAGCATGTATTATGACGTAATTCACTTTTTTCGTTATAAAGAATGAGGAGGGTTAAATGTATTCGGTGCTTTTCAGTTCCGTGCTCGACGGGATGGAAAGCACTCTCGTCAAGGTCGAGGTAAACCTTCTCAAAGGAATTCCGTCTTTTGGAATAGTCGGCCTCCCGGATTCATCAGTAAAAGAGAGCAGAGATAGGGTTCAGTCAGCCATATACAATTCCGGGCTTGAATTTCCCGTGAAGAAAATCACTGTAAATTTAGCCCCTGCGGACGTCAAAAAAGAAGGCTCTTCTTTCGATCTTCCAATAGCAGTTTGCGTGATTCTCGCATCAAGAGGTATAAAAAAAGTCTCAGAGACTGCCGCTGTAATTGGAGAACTTTCTCTCGACGGATCCTGCAGACCTGTAAGAGGAGTGTTGCCGATTGTGGCAGGTCTGAAAGAGAAAAATATAAAAAAGATAATACTTCCCATTGGAAATGAAAACGAAGCTTGTCTTATAAAGGGAGTCAGAATTTTTCCTGTGGGCAGTTTGAGAGAAACGATTGAGGTAATATTGAACGATTTTGAAAAAAGTTTCAGTTGTGAAAAAATCAAACAAAATAAAAATATCACTTCATACGAATGCGATTTCAGCGAGATAAGAGGACAGTCTTTAGCCAGAAGGGCTTTTGAAATTTCCGCTGCCGGAGGCCATAATATTTTGCTTTCAGGTCCTCCCGGCGCCGGCAAGACGATGCTCGCCAGAAGATATCCCACGATTATGCCGCCCATGACTGAAGAGGAATCGCTTCAGACTTCTCTTATCTGGTCGGCTGCCGGAATTCTGTCCCGTGAAATGCCTCTTGTTCCGGAAAGACCTTTCAGGTCTCCTCACCACACAGCTTCTCATATTGCTATCGTGGGAGGAGGCAGTGATCCAAGACCCGGAGAAGTAAGCCTCGCTCACAATGGGGTGCTTTTTCTCGATGAACTTCCGGAATTTTCAAAAAAGACCTTAGAGACATTGAGACAGCCGCTCGAAGACGGCTTTGTGACGATATCCCGAATAAAAGGTTCTATAGTTTTTCCTTCGAAGTTTATTCTTATAGGAGCTATGAACCCATGTCCATGCGGCTTCAGAGGAGATCGTTTCAGGCAGTGCTCCTGTTCGACTGGAGAAATCAGGAGATATCTCTTAAAAGTGTCGGGCCCTATACTAGACAGGATTGACATTCACACTGAAGTTCCTTCACTTACATTCGATGAGATAATGAGCGGAAAACCGTCTGAGTCTTCGGAAAAAATTAAGGAAAGGGTCTCTTCTGCAAGAAAAATACAGCTACAAAGATATGAAGAAGAACCCGAAGTCTTCTGTAATTCTCAAATACAAGGGTCAAAACTCTCTCTTTACTGTCACCCGGAACCCGACACACCGGCATTTATGAAAGAAGCTCTGCGGAAGTTCTCTCTTACGGCGAGAGCATACGACAAGATACTAAAAGTATCGAGGACGATAGCGGACCTGGAGTCTTCTTTTTCAATAAAAAGAGAACATGTCGCTGAAGCGCTAAATTTTATGTATATGGACAAAACCCGCTTTTTGTGATATTTAATGTGAAAAATGGCTTTTTGACTGATATAATTAATAGACGAGGAAAAGATGATAATTGAATGCCCCCGTTGTAAGACGAGATACTCGGTGAAAGATTCGGATGTTCCAAACGGCGGAGCTCCGGTGGAGTGTATCGAATGCGGAAATATTTTCACTGTTTTTATAGAACCGCTTCCTATCATACTTACCAGACTTTCCAGAGAAGAAGCTGAATCTGAATTCCAGAAATATTCTAAAAGAAAAACCCAACTGGATCAGGTAATGCCCGATCGTTCGGATTTTTCAATTAAAAGCCCGACTGAGCCAAAAAAGAAAGAAGCTATTCTTGAGGAAAAGGAAATGTTCCGCTCAGAATTTGAAATGCCTTTACAACAGAAAAAAAGTGATTTTCCGGGTTTTTCTGATGATTTCGGCCTCGGAAAACAGACTGCCAAAAAGGATCCGGTCCAGGACGTGAAACCCTCGAAAACTTTTGATTTTCAGGAATTTTCAGCAAAACCGAAGGAAACTTTTGACGATTCTTTCGCAATTCAATCCGGAGGCGCTTTATCAGGTCCGAAAAGAGAAGATCGGATTGGCGACGACATCAGGATGAAGAAGGATAAAAATTTTGCTCAGACATCCTCTTCTCTTGAAGAATTTTTTAATATACCCAAGACTCCTGAAGACAAATTGAGAAATCTTGCGAACCGAGTGGTAAACGAGTTGAAAATGTATTACCCCGAAGAATCCGATGAATCGGCCAAATCCGGAAAAGTCCCTGTTAATCTGTTAAATGAGATCAAGAAAGCCCTTCAGTTTTATAGACAGGAAGCTGTAAAAGAAGCTGAATGGGAATTAGCTGTTGTTTATTTCAGGGATGCGATAAACACAATAATAGGAAGAGGAAAAATACTTTTCAGATGATAAATAAAGGAGGTTTTTTGAAACGCGCGATACTGCTATTTACTGCCGTAACTCTTTTAACCGGTGTTTTTACCTGCGGATCAACACAGAACAGCGGGACAGAACAGACGGAGAATAATGAGGTTTTTACAATCACTTCCTTCACAGCTTCAGACATGAAGACCGGAAGTTCATTTCCTGAACTTGTTTGGCTCAACGGAGGGGAAGAAGTGTCGCTAACTTCGCTGGGCGCAAAAGCCTATATTATAGATTTTTGGGCTACCTGGTGCGGACCCTGCAGAGCCGAAATACCCCATCTCATTGAACTGCAGAACGAATTCAAAGATGAAGGTCTTGTTGTCATAGGCATAAGTGTCGACGACAACGCTGGTCTTCTCCCCGCTTTTATATCGTCGAACAAGATAAATTATATGACTCTGCACACAACAAACAGTGATTTTATATCCATGGCTCTTGTTCCCGGAGGGGGAGCTATTCCGCAGACATACATACTCAATTCTTCGGGCAAAATCGTCAAATCATTCGTCGGATTTTCTCCGGAAATGAAAAGCCAGATGGAAGAAGCTGTAGAAAATATCTTGAAATGATTCCCATGAAGCATTTACTGATTTTACTTCCGTGTTTGGCGATATTTATGTCTGTAGGCTGTTCAGGTGAGTTTTCGGGAGAAACGGCAATAGAAGCATCAATAGTCGTAAAGGATAAAGCTGTTAAGAATAATATGCAGAAGCTGAAAGAAGCGGTTGACCTTTACATTATTGAATCTCCGAACTCTGTCTGCCCGTTATCTCTATCAGAAATCACGCTTCCTTCGGCTTCAAACCCCTTCTCTTCAACTATGCCGGCTTATGTCGACGGCATGCCATCTTCTAAGGGTCAGGTAGGTTATGTAAGCGACGGAAAATCCTATCAAATTCACGGGTATGGTTCAGAAGGCATTTTAGAATATGTAATAAAATATGAAAATCAATAGAAGGATTTTCAATGGTATGAAAGTAGACTTTCAGAAAGTAGACTTTCATAGGTTTGGAAAATGAATAAAAGAATTTTCAAGATTGAAAAAGTATCCTATCCTTACACAGGACTTTTTCTTGAGAATCATGGGGACCACCTTTCTGGATTTTTCATAGATAAAAACCCTTTTTCGGTTCTTTTCGGATTAAAAGGTTTCGAATCGCAGTTTATTTCCGCGATAGACGATGTCAGAAGAATAATCTACATTAAATCATCGGAAAGAAAGATTATTGACTTGTTTTTAACCGAACTATTCCAAAACAGGGATTTTTCAGGTTACAAGATCGATTTACCTGAAAGTGCCAGAGATTATCTTGAACTTTTAATGAATCCTAAAAACACTTTTGAGATATATACTGTCATGGAATATTCGTCTCAATTCGTTGCCGGAACTCAACAACCGAAAGGTGAAGTCGTTATTAATCGTGACTCAAAAGGATTTCCCGCGGAAGTTAAAATAATCACAGACGGCAGCACTAAAGCCTGTTCCACAGTTTTTTGGCTTTCTGACAGTGCTGCAGAATTGTCTCTTGAATGTTTTACAGAATCTGAAATGGAAAAATGGGCGATATACGTCTTGTCTTCTTTAGCTTCAGAACTTTTCTCTCTCGGCATAAAACCTCTCTATCTTGTCCACGAAATGAACGTATCTTTTTGGAATCTTGCGGAGAAAGTCGGTTTTAGGGACTCGGGGCAGAAACTAATAGAACTTGACGCAGGCGCAGTTCAAGTCAAAATGAATAATCAGAAATGATAAACAACGATATTAAAGAAATATTAAAAGAAATCCAAAAAATGCGGAAAATTGGCGAGCACGAAAGAGCTCTTGAGGTAATTGAAAACCTCTACAAAACCGAAAAAGATATGGATAAAAGCGTCACTGCTTTTTTGCAGTATCAAAAAGGTCTAATATATTCAAAGAGAAAAGAAAAAGAAAAAGCTATGGACGCTTTTTCCATAGCAATCGACAATTCGAAATCTGCGACTCAGAAAATTGTAATACAAGCAGCTAATTACGAGGTGTTAGGTCATAATATAGACGCTTATTTCACCCTAAAGAACTTGAGTCTGCAAAAGAGCTCATCCGGAGAGAGAAATATGGCGGATTCTCTCATAAAGGAAATGCTGACGACAAACAGAATTTTGAAAAAGTCCGTCGAATTTGTAGAAAAACTAGATGAGTCGGAAATCGACGAAAAAGCCGCGGAAGAAATAGGCTCCCTTTTATCTGTTAGTAAGAATGATCCCTATCTCTGGACTCTTTTCGGGAAGTTTTACACGGGGAAAGGTCAGTATGAAAAAGCCCTGAACTGTTTTGAAAAAGGTTCGGGAGGTCAACTGAAAAAATTTGAAAGTCTCGTAGGAGCAATACATTGCCACATCTTGCTCGGAAATATTGAGATCGCAAAAATAAATCTCAAAGCCGCTAAGGATTCTGCCAAAACGGAACAGCAGATCGCCGACCTCGAAAAAATCCGCCAGACCATCACGACATTGAAACCTCCTGCAAAAGAAGAAACATCGGAAGAGGAATTGCTCATAGAGCACAACATAGTTACTCCTCCTCCTCCTCCTCCAGAAGAAAAACCCGAACAATCCGCAACGTCCGGCGATGAAGACGATTTCAGGGAAGGAGATCTTCTAAACAGCGGTCAGATAACAGTAGAGAGTGCAGAGTCAGAAAAAAAATCCATTGAGGTTGAAGAAGTTAAAGAAACCATTGAAGTTCCTCCTCCTCCTCCCGAAAATTTAACTGAAGAAACCCTGAAAGACATGTTAAAAACCGAAGAAGAAGAAGCTAAAGCCGGTTCATTTGAAAAATTTCAGAAAATTGATGAAATTGAAAAATCTACTCTGTGGGCAAGGGTGCGCCCGGAAAAAGCGGAACCTGAAAAAAACGATCCCGGACAAAAACGTTTTAATGCAAAAATCTCTCTTTTGAATTCGGTTGTTTCCATCGCTGTTTTTCTCTCTTTTGTCGCGGGTGCGGCGGCAGGGATAATATTTGCAATGAAGTATTTTTAGACCATGGAACGCAGAATTCTCTATTTGAACAATATGGAGCTTTCAGAAATGATGAAAGAAAGCTCTATTGATACCGTGATCTTGCCCGTAGGAACAATAGAGGCGCACGGAATAGCTCCGCTTGGCACTGATGTCATTATTCCCGAAAAATTATCCGAAGACATAGCCGAAAATATAAATGCTCTGGTTGCCCCTTCAGTCTCTTACGGTTTGACCGGCAGTTTAATGCCTTATAGAGGCTCAATGACTCTGATGAGAGAGACTTTTGAAAATCTTCTTTATGAGATTTCCTTATCCTTGAGTAAAACCGGTTTCAAAAAGCTCATCATCAACAACGGCCATGGCGGCAATATCTCTTCTGTGAAAAATGCAGCGTCGAGAATATACTCACAGACTGGACTTTTCGTTATATCAATTCACTGGTGGATAAACTGTGGAGATTTATCAGAACACATTTTCGGAAAAACAGGAGGCCATGGAGCTGTTGACGAAACGGCTATGATTCAGCATATCATGCCCGATCTCGTGAAATGGGATTATTTGTCAGGAGTCCCAAAATACCGACCTTCTAAAGGGATTGAATCCATCCCTTCTCCTTCAACAATCATAGTCTATGACGAAAACGGAGGCATTCCGCAAAACAATCCTGAGTTATCTTCAAAATTCTATTCTTCTGTAAAAAACAGGCTTATAGAAACCCTCGAAGAAATGTTTGACGATCTGAACAAATGGATCAGTTCAGATCAATTATCTTAGTATCACCTATATATTTTTCTGTGTTGTATTCGGTTATGTTGCGCAATTTTTCGATTTCGTTTTCCATCCTTTTAAGCGATTCCATGGCTATATTCAGCTGTTTTAAGGTTTTTGGGTCGGAACAGATTTCATTCAAATGCGATATGGCGAGCATGGCTACAGTCAAGGGCTGAGTAACGTGGTGCGATACGGCGCCGGCAGTCTGAAGCAGGACTTCCGTTTTAAGGAGAATTTCATAATTCTCTTTCATAATGCTCTTTTGAGTCAAAATGTGGATTGTCTGGCTGTAAATGGAAAAGAGTTCTTCGTTTTCTTCAAGGCTCTGAGAAAGACAGAGTGCGATTATGTAGTTTTTTGGAAATTCGTTTACGTTTATGTCTTCATTCATGAGAAAAGGCGAAAAAAGTATTTTTAGTTCATCTCCGCCCGCGCTCGAAGAGTATATCCTCGAAGAATCAAGAATGTGATAGTTTTTTTCAGTTTTGTAGATCAGCTCTTTCTTGTACTTTTGTTTGATTGTTTTCATTACGGCTTTTTCGAAAGATTCATTTTCAAAAAGCCCTCTGTTTATGATGTATTTTCCTGTCTCGACGTCTATGTTGAAATGAACTCCCAAAAATGAGCTTTCAGCGAAACCGTCGGCGAGAGCGTCGAGACTTGAACCTATGTTATCGGCTTCAGTAGCTCGAATTTTGTGCTCGTAAAAATTCTGAATTTTGGCTTCCTGAGCGAGAGATTTTTCGCGTAAATTGTGAACATCGCTGACATCCCTGTATATAACGACTATGCCTATCGGGTCGGTTTTGTTTTTATTGTAGTTTTCATCCTCGAAATATATCGGACCTCCCGCGATGCTGACCCAGATAATTGAGCCGTCTTTTCTTTTCCTTGGAACATCGTCTTTTCCGAGCCTTTTTCCGCGCATTATGTTTTTCGTCAGCTCTTTGGCTGAAAAAAATTCATTTTCAGGGACGATGAGAAGATCTATGTTTTTCTTGAAAATTTCATCTTTATTATGATATCCGAATGTTTCAATGAAAACTTTATTGGCGCTGATAATACAGCTTTCAGTGTCGATAAAGGCTACCGCGTCAGGTATGTAATCGAGGAAAGAAGACGAAAAGTATTTCTTAAAAAAATCATCGACGTCGAAAAACGCATAAAGCCGCCATATCCATTTACCCTTGATTTCGACTGAAGATACGAGGATATTGGAGGGATATATAATCCTGTCTATGACCATGTGAACGCCGAGCCAAAAGCAATAAGGATTCTGAGGTTTTCTCATAAGATTATTCAGCTTTGAACTTTCCGAAAAATCCTCTTTTTGAAAAAGCTCGAGAACCGATTGTCCCGTCGGATCGGATGAAAAGAGGAATTTCATTGTTTCGTTGGCATAGACAACTCTGCCTTCATCTATAAGAAGACATTTATTGTCTTGAAGGACAAACTCGCTGATTTCTGACGAGGTCAATTTCAATTTATTCATAAACACAGTTACGATTGATTATTTACCGAGTATATTGTATCAATAAACATAAAGATTGTTAAGGGAAAAGGAGATTTGATGGAAAATCGAAAAGCCCTAATTACCGGCATAACAGGTCAGGATGGCTCATATCTTGCCGAATTACTGCTCGAAAAGGGTTACGAAGTTCACGGCATAAGAAGAAGAAGCTCGATATTCAACACCGAAAGGATAGATCACATATATGAAGATCCGCATCTTCCGGGAGCAAAACTTTTTCTTCATTATGGAGATCTGACTGACTCTTCAAGCATAATAAAAATCATTCAGAGAATTGAGCCCGATGAGATATACAATCTCGGTGCCCAGAGCCATGTTCAGGTTTCTTTCGAGACGCCGGAATACACCGCCCAATCCGATGCACTCGGAACGCTTCGTATTCTCGAAGCCATAAGAATACTGAAAATGAAGGAAAAAGTTAGATTTTATCAGGCTTCGACAAGCGAATTATTCGGGAAAGCACGGGAATTTCCCCAAAACGAAATGACTCCATTCTACCCGAGAAGCCCATACGGCGTAGCAAAGCTTTATTCTTACTGGATCACGGTAAATTACAGGGAAGCATTTGGATTGCACGCGAGCAACGGAATTCTTTTCAATCATGAATCTCCGAGAAGAGGTGAAACATTTGTGACGAGAAAGATAACTCGAGCGGTCGCAAGGATAAAACACGGCAGGCAAAAGGAAATATTCATCGGAAACCTCGATGCAGAAAGGGATTGGGGCTACGCCGGAGATTTTGTCAGGGCTATGTGGCTGATGCTTCAGCAGGATGAACCCAACGATTATGTTATAGCAACCGGAGAGACTCATTCTGTTAGGTATTTTCTCGAAAAATCTTTTGAAAAAATCGGCGTTAAAATTTCCTGGCGAGGAAAAGGAATAGACGAAACCGGAATAGACGAGGCAACAGGCAATATAATAATCCGCGTGGATCCAAATTATTTCCGGCCTGCGGAAGTCGAAAGGCTGATTGGCGACAGTTCAAAGGCGAGAAATAAATTCGGATGGAAACCAGATGTATCTCTGGACGAACTGATAACCATGATGGTCGAATCGGATCTTCGAATAGTCCAAATGGAATTATCCCTGAAAAAATCAGGATTTGACTGTTCTTCAAGAGGTTTTGCCGACAATCTTCTCTGATGGCCGATTTTCTGGTAGAATTCGAAATGGAAAAAGAGCGCGATCTTTTCTGGGATTTTGTTAAAACGATTTCTCTGCTGAGAAAAAATTGTCCTTGGGACAAATCCCAGACGCTGGAAAGTCTTTCAGAACATTTGTCAGAAGAGGTATCTGAAGCGGTGGAAGCGGTGTCTTTGACATCGGAAAGGCTTCGCGAAGAACTGGGAGACTTGCTTCTCGTAATATTGATGATGTGTTCTGCCTCGGAAGAAAACGGATTATTTGACGTCAAAGACGTCTTAATGGGCATAGATGAAAAAGTCAAATTCAGGCACCCGCACATTTTCGGCAAAGATAAAGCGTCTACACCCGAGGAAGTCAAGAAGATTTGGGAAAGAAAAAAAATTGAAGAGAAAGAGAATAGAAAATGCGTTCTCGAAAAGGCATCTTTAATACAAAAAGAAGCCTCCAAATCAGGGTTTGACTGGGAAAGTTCGGACAAAGTAGTCGAAAAACTCAATGAGGAGATAGCAGAACTGGTTCTTTGCGAAAATGACCTGCAGAGAGAGGAAGAGTTAGGAGATATTTTATTCGTCACCGTCCATCTTGCAAATCATTTAAGAGTGGATCCGGTAGCGGCTCTGAAAAAAACTATAGATAAATTCAACAAGAGATTCGCGTTTGTTAAGGAAAAAATGGCTGAATCCGGACTCACTATGACCAGCGATAATATTGAAACAATGGAAAAATACTGGAGGCAGAAAGCTGAAATATTAGTGTTCGGGAATAAAAGGGGAAAAAATGAAAAGTGATTTTAAGGAAGCGTTAACTTTCGACGATGTCCTCCTCGCTCCTCAGAATTCTTCGGTTTTACCTAATCAGGTCGAAGTAAAGACGAGGCTCGCGCGTGATATCGAACTCAATATACCTCTGATTAGCGCCGCTATGGACACGGTTACTGAATCTCCGATGGCGATAGCAATGGCAAGAGAGGGAGGTATGGGTGTTATTCACAAGAATATGTCTATAGAGAAACAGAGTGAAGAAGTAAGAAAAGTAAAAAGATCCGAAAGCGGTATGATAAGCACTCCGATGACTGTAAAACCGAATGTTCCTCTCATAGAGGCTTTAGGACTAATGAAAGAATTGGGGATTTCAGGCTTATGCGTGGTTGACGAAAAGGGAAAGCTTGTCGGAATATTGACCCACAGAGATGTTATGTTTGAAACTGATATGACAAAAAAAGTTTCGGAACTAATGACATCAAAAGAGCTGAAGACAGCTCCGGTAGGAACTTCAACAGAACAGGCAATAGAAGTATTCCAAAAATATAAGATTGAAAAACTTCCCATAGTTGATACGGAAGGGAAGATTTGCGGGCTCATGACAGTGAAAGACGTGGAAAAAAAGATATGGTTCCCCCATGCTTGCAAAGACAAAGACGGCAGACTGAGAGTTGCGGCGGCAGTGGGTGTTTCTTCCGACACTGAATCAAGGATCGATTCCCTTGTTGAATCCGGAACGGACGTAATTGTCGTCGACACTGCGCATGGACATTCTTGCGGCGTTTTGAAAATAATTGAGACTGTAAGGAATAAATACCCGGAATTGGCGCTTGTGGGAGGCAATGTCGCTACGCGGGAAGGCGCTTTGGACTTGATTTCCGCGGGTGTTGATGCCGTTAAAGTTGGAATAGGGCCTGGTTCTATATGCACTACTCGAGTCGTCGCTGGAGTGGGGGTTCCGCAGCTAACGGCGATAATGGACACAGTTGAGTTGGCTTCCTTAAGGAATATTCCCGTTATATCTGACGGAGGTATTAAATATTCCGGAGACATAGTGAAAGCAATGGCCGCTGGAGCGGGTGTAATAATGATTGGAAGCCTCTTTGCCGGAACAGATGAAAGTCCCGGAGAAATAGTTTACCTCGAGGGCAGAAGCTTTAAAGTTTACAGGGCAATGGGTTCTCTACAGGCTATGAAACACGGAAGCGCCGATAGATATTTTCAGGAGGGAATGACAAAGTTTGTGCCGGAAGGCGTAGTCGCAAGAGTGCCTTACAGGGGAAGCGTTAATGAAGTAATATATCAACTTATCGGAGGACTCAAAGCGGGTATGGGATACATTGGCGCTTCAAATCTTTCGGATCTAAAAAAGAAAGCGGTGTTTTTGAGGATGTCTTCTTCAGGACTGAGGGAGAGCCATCCACATGACATAATAATAACCGAAGAACCGCCAAATTACGGAGTATTCAAGTGAACGAAATAAGAGGCACAACAGTTTTGGCTGTCGTAAAGGACAACTCCGCGTCAATCGGAGCTGATGGACAGGTTACTTTCGGCAACACTGTCATCAAATCGAAAGCCGTTAAACTTAGAAAAATGGCTGAAGGTAAAGTGGTTGTGGGTTTCGCCGGTTCTGTAGCCGACGCATTTACCCTTTTCGACAGGGTTGAAAAACACATTAAAGAACATCCGGATCAGCTGAATCGAGCAGCAGTTGCGCTTGCGAGAGAATGGAGAAAAGATAAAATTCTACGAAGGCTTGAAGCCATGCTTATCGCTGCTGACAGATCGAGCGTTCTGCTTATATCAGGTCAGGGCGATGTAATATCGCCCGAAGACGGCATAATCGCAATCGGATCGGGTGCGCCTTACGCGACTGCAGCTGCGAGGGCTCTTGTGAGACACACACAGATGAATCCAGGAGATATAGTGAAGAAAGCGCTCGAAATTACATCCGAAATATGCATCTACACAAACAAGGAAATCACAGTGGAGGTCATCAATTGACTGAACAGAGTTTTGAAATAATTGAAGATTTTAATGCAGCTTTGACGCCAAAAAAAATTGTCGAATTTCTCGATCAATACATAGTCGGACAGCCCGAAGCTAAAAAAGCAGTTTCCATAGCAGTCAGGAACAGATGGAGAAGGGCGCGTGTCCCAAAAAACTTGAGAGAAGACATCATACCGGCAAATATAATTATGATAGGACCTACGGGAGTAGGGAAAACGGAGATTGCCAGAAGACTGGCAAAACTTCTTCAAGCTCCTTTCGTCAAGGTTGAAGCGACACAATACACAGAGATAGGTTATGTCGGAAAAAACGTCTCTTCAATGGTAAGAGACCTCGTTCATACCGCGGCGATGATGATAAAAACCAAAATTTCAGCAAAAATCAGACCTTTGGCTGAAGCTAAAACTGAAGAGAGAATTCTCGATATTCTGCTGCCTTCTTCAAAAGTCCCCGGAATCCAAGCGGATTCTTCGACAAGGGAAAATCTCAGAACCATGCTGAAAAATGGAGCGCTCGACGAAAGAGAAATTGAGATTCCTGTTTTTTCCACGGCTGGAAAACCTTTCATAGAGGTATTTTCACCCGCTGGCATGGAAGAGATGGGAATAAATATGCAGGACATGATAGGAAACATAGGTCCAAAAAGAAGAAAAATGAAAAAGGTCAAGCTGAAAGACGCTTTCGAAATACTTTTAGAAGAAGAAATTTCAGCTCTGTTGGAAGAACACGACATAGGGCTTGAGGCCTGCCGGCTCGCCGAAGAACAGGGAATTATATTCATAGATGAGATAGACAAGATAACCGTCGGCGACGAGAACAATACTAGATCCGGGCAGGATGTTTCCAGAGAAGGCGTCCAGAGAGATTTGCTGCCAATTATTGAGGGGACAACAGTTCAGACCAGATTCGGGACTGTAAAAACAGATCATATGCTTTTCATAGCGGCAGGAGCCTTCAATGTTTCAAATCCTTCCGACATGATACCTGAATTTCAAGGTAGATTCCCGATAAGAGTCATGCTCAATGACTTAAATGAAGAGGATTACCATAGAATTCTAAAAGAACCTAAAAACTCGCTTATAATTCAGTATCAGGAACTCTTAAAACAAGACGGAGTCAATTTGCAATTCGAAGGCGATTCGTTGAGGCAGATAGCGGAAGTCTCCTTCGAACTCAACAGAACTTCTGAAAATATAGGTGCGAGAAGGCTTCAGACTGTTATGAATGTCCTTCTGGAGGACATACTCTTCAACGCGACCGAAGAACCCGGAATTAAAACTGTGAACAAGGAAATGGTGAAAGAAAAACTCGAAAGTATAATGAAAGAGGAAGACTCAAGGAAATACATACTCTGATGAGAATTGTCTATGGTCTTTTAATCGGCTTTTTTGCCGCTTTAATCGAACTTTTTGCCGTCAGATTTCTGACGGTCAAAAATGTCATACCGACACTGACTCCGGCTTTTATTCTCTTCGCGGCTTTTTTTGGGGGCAGAAGAATGGGTATGTGGGCGGGTTTTATGGCTGGGATGATACTTGATTTTTATTCGAGATATTATATTGGTGTCGGAATTATATTCTACAGCGCCGCCGGATATATTTTAGGTCAATATAAAAACAGGTATTTCTTTGAAAATACCATGGGGAAGATTATTAGCCTTCTCGCGGTAAATACTCTTCAGTCGTTTATTTTTTGGATTTCTACAAGGCCTGAAAACGTTTTAGACGTGTTCCTTGTGTCAATATTCCCTAAAATATTTTATTCGACGCTTCTCGGCGGGACTCTTCTTTTTCTTTCACTTTTACTTGTAGCAAAGTTTTCATATATAGCAATTTTATTTAGGCCTATGAAAAAATGACGGATCCAAAAAAAGGTAAAATTTTCAAATATACAATATCCTTTGCGTTTATTCTCATATCCGTCAACCTTTTCAGGCTCCAAATACTTCAGGGGGATTTTTGGCAGGAAAAATCTTCCAGGACGAGCATACAACTCAGACTTATCGAACCTTCAAGGGGAGACATATTTGATTCCAAAGGTGTTTTGCTCGCCAAAAACAGGCCTGGTTATTCTATTATGGTGGACCCCCAGACGATCAAGAAATATCCGGGTGTAGCCCCGACACTGGCTTATTATCTCGGAGTAGACAACAGCTATATTTTCGAAAGGGTAGACACTAATTCGACGATATTAAGAAGAATTGCCAGGGATGTAAGTCTTGATCTAATTTGCAAGCTCGAAGAACACAGAGATGAACTGCCCGGAGTTCAGATAATCGCAGAGCCCGTTAGGGAATATCCTCTAGGAAAATATACAGCTCATGTTATAGGATATGTTGGTGAAATTTCTCCTCAGGAACTGAAGATGTTCGACAGTTCCTTTTACGCCCAAGGAGACTTAATAGGCAAAATCGGCATTGAAAGACAATACGATTCATATCTTAAAGGCAGGAGGGGGCACGAGTTTGTCGAAGTCGACAAGCTCGGCAGAATTCTTCAGCCTTTTTCAGAAAAAGAACCTGTCCTTCCTTCGAGGGGCTGTGATGTCTACACGACGATAGATACCCGTCTTCAGCAGAAGGTTTATTATTATCTCTGGTATAACGCCTGCACCGGCATTGTGATGAACGTCAAAACTGGTGCTATTTTAGCCATGGTATCCAAACCGTCATTTCCGCCCGACAGTCTTTCTTTCGGCTTAAGACAGGAATTATGGGACAGCATAATCAGCAATCCTCTTCATCCATTCCTGAACAGAGCCATTGCGAGTAATTTTCCTCCGGCTTCTACATTAAAACCCTTGACAGCCTTGGTCGCGCTCGAGACAGGTGTTCTCGACACAGGACCGCCTCTTGAGCCCTGTGAAGGAAACATAGACCTCAAAGACGGTCTCCCTCACAAATGCTCCGGAGGTCCTCACGGTAAACTCACTCTTTCCGAAGCGCTGATGTTTTCCTGCGACATTTTTTTCTATCAGACGGGTTTGAGAATAGGATACATGCAGTTTATAAGATGGCTGAGAATGTTCGGTTTCGGTCAAAGGACAGGTATTGACCTTTTTCCTGAATCGCAGGGGCTTTTGCCCGACAGCGTTTGGATGGATTCAAGATACGGAGTGGGGAAATGGCCCAAAGGTGTTATAGTGAATTTATGTATAGGTCAGGGGGAACTTCTTGCGACTCCTGTTCAAATATTGCGGTATTTTTCTTCCATTGCCAACGGAGGATATCTTGTCAAACCTTTTGTGGTCGATTCGGTAAAAGACGAAAGAGGGCAAATTGTCTACAGAGCGCAGGTGGTGAAGGAAAAGCTGGACTTAATACCTGAAGATCTGGAAATAGTAAAAAGAGCTTTGATTTCCGGCGTCAACGACGAGAGAGGAACTGGATATGAATGCCGCATCAGAGGTCTAACAGTTGCGGGCAAGACAGGGACAGCCGAGCACAGAGGAGAGCATGACCATTCCTATTTCGTAGGTTTTGCTCCCGCCGAAGACCCTGAAATAGCAGTCATTGTCATAATTGAAAGCGCCGGCGGGACCGGAGGAAGAATAGCCGCTCCGATTTCGAGGCTGATTTTCGAATATTATTTCACTAAAATTTCTCCTCATCCTGCGCTTGTGGGTAATATAGTTCCCGTTGTGGAAGATGCGGTCTTCATGCCTGTTTACACCTATGAAGATGACACCGGATATCAACATGAACAGGACAGTGTTGCCTATGAATCCCTTCCGCTGATTATCCCGATAGAGGACACATCCGATATGCAAGATTTTCTACATTTTGAATTCAATCTCGACCCTGACATAGACAGTGAATTTTAAATAAATCAACACAAAAAAATATCTTTATATGTTATTGACAAAATGATACTTTATGATTAGAATTCCCTGTGTAATGTTGGTCAAGGCAAAAGCCGGATTTCTTTAGATCCGCTGATGCTATTTTTTTGAATCGCACAAGTAAGAGGTAGTGTATGAAGCTGTATGTGGGTAATTTACCCTACGAAATGAATGAAGACGAATTGAGAGACATGTTTTCACAATTCGGAGAAGTCGCGACCGTCAACATCATAACCGACAGAGTAACGAAACGCCCCAAAGGTTTCGGTTTTGTCGAAATGCCTAACAATGAAGAAGCGGAAAACGCGATGAAAGATCTCAACGAAAAAGAGATCAAAGGCAGAAAGATTAGAGTGAACGAAGCCAGGCCCAAAGAGGAAAATCCGAGATACAACTAGATCCCAGATAATCCGCGAAAAATTTTTATAGTCAAAAGCTCTCAGTCTCTGGATTGGGAGCTATTTTGTTTTAATCAATTTTTCATCTTTGTTTGAATTCATCTATTATCTTGGATAATTTGGTGTAATGAGATCCCTCCCAATATACTTTTTTGCATAACCCGCACCGGAAGAATTCGTCGAATCTCTCAGCAGTTCCGGGTAATATTTGGGATAATACTTCATTTTTATTGACGGTTTCTAAATTTCCCCCGCATTCCATGCAGAGTGTGAAGGGTTTTGTTTTATCGGCTAAATTGAACCTTCTGAATACTTCTGCGAGTTGTTCACCTGTTACCTGCGATCTGAGCCAATATCCTTTTCTTACCTTATTTCTCATGAGCAGTTTGACATCTCGTGTCAAAACCGTCCTGTCTTCGGCATTTGAAATTTCCGCTATCAAAGAGTCGTCGAAATCATTCCTATAGTTGCAGTCAAACCCAAAAAGTCTGAGTTTTCTCGCGAGCGCGCCGAGATGAACATCGGCGATGAACCTTATATTTTCAATGCAGATATATTCTGACGGGAATACTTCGATCAAATTTCCATCTGCAACTCTGGAATGGATTTCGACAATACTTCCGTCCACCAATATTTTTCCGATTTCAGTGTGCGGGACTCCCTGACTTTCGATGATATCTTTTAATGATGACCTGACCAAAAGCTTGATTGATGATTTCTTGAATTTTTTTCTTCTTGAGAGAAAGTCGTTTAGTTCTCCGTAAAAGAGGATTATTGCTGAAATCATTTTTCAGATGTTGAAGAGACAGGAGCTGTTGATTTATTTTCCTTGAAGTTCTTCAAGAAGCTTTTCACTTGAATCTTTCAAGCCCTTGTAAGCATTGAATATCAGAGTCTGCAATGCATTATAGCCAATAAAAATGTTTGTAAAATCGGTGCATTGAATGGATTCATCTGTAATAAATCTGTTATTGAGAAGATCAATATTCTTGTAGATAAAAGGAATAGCGGTATCAAAAGTGAAATCGTTCAGTATTTTTTCCTTGAGTTTTAGTTCATCAAAACTCTGATAGTATTGGAAAAGTTTCTCTTTAAGTTTATAGTCTCTTATGATGCTGAGATTGCCGCTGTTTACAATAGACATGTATGTCGAGGTTTTTGGAGAGAACTGATTTATCGCTGCTATATCCTTAAAAATTTCTAAACATGCTTCGGGGTTGTTTTTCCCTTCCTTTAATGTTTCAAGATACGATTTTGCTCTGTCATATCTTTTCCTGTTTTGATCCAAAGTTTCTTCGGCAAGGAACAAATCTTGTTTGATGTCGTCTCTGAAACTGTCTAAATATTTCCTTTCAAGTTTTCTGCTCTTTAGTTTTTCCCATGCGGAATTTAAAAGGAAAGCCGCAGTGACACCCGTGATGACTACGGCAAGGTCTAATAGATAACAAAAGTAATTGGACGAAATATAAGTTTTACCGAGAAGTGAAACCGGAATCAACAATAAAGACAAGAAAAGAATTTTCATTTTTACCCCTTTTGTCGGTCGGAAATTCTAAATCAATATACCACATCTTGCGCGTTATCTGAATCGCATGAGTTATAAAATGACTGAACAAGATAATCGGCGTTCTATGACCTTTACTGCAGTTCCATGATTAATTATTATTAATCAGTGGAATTTCTTTTCATGAAACTTATCCTCAAGGGGGTTATAATAGCGTCATTGTCCGGTTTACAGCAACACTTCTACATAATCCTGTATATTTTTGCGACCCTTATATTGTTTGCGATTATATTTTCAGTTATAAAATATATTTTTGAAATCTATTTTTATTTCAAATCAGCGAAAAAATTTGCTGACGATAATTCTTTGATGTTTAACAAATCAGGTAAATACGGAAGAGACGTAGTGTTTTCAGGAAAAATCGGAAGGCGTTTTATAGAGACTTCAGTAACAACGATTTATGTTGATGCTGACACCACTGAAGCGGTAGGATATAGTTTCGAAGCATATAAAATAGAATTGGATATAGATAGAGATCAGCAATGGCTTGTCGTAATGGATTTCAGGCATCATGACCAAGAAAAGATTGTCTCCCCCGAAATGCCTTTGTATGCTATGAAATTCAACACCGCTAGTTTTGAGTTCGACAAAAAATATTTTCTATACGCAGATAAAAAACCTACTGCCAAATTTTTTCAAAAACCTGAAACACTCGGGAAGCTAACCGGAATGAAACTTAGAGCCGCCGTTGCAGAAAGAGGGAAACTAACTCTTTATTTTGAAAGACCTTTGTTGTGGAAATATTCATCGTTTAAAAAATATGAAGAAATGATCGGATTATCTCTGGACTTAAAATAGATCAAGCTTTCAAAATAATTGTGACGAGAAACGGCACGAGTAAAGTCAATAAAAGTCCGCTGAAAACTGCTATTACAGCATAATCTTTACCTGAAAATCTTGTTATGACGGGCAAAGTCGTGTCCATTGCCGTCGCGCCTCCCGAAGCGATTGGGGCGAGTTTTCCGAAATATTTTACAAGTAAAGGCGCAAAAAGGAGCGTGATTATTTCCCTTGAGATGTTAGAAATCAGAGCGATGACGCCGAGGGTCTCTCCGCTGATTTTGCTTATAAACACGCTTGATAAACTGTAATAACCGAATCCTGCGCCGACAGCGAGAGATTCGCGAAGACTTATTCCGCTTAAAAGAGGCGATACCGCAGCCGCACCCGCAAGTGTTCCTATTACAACGGAAAGGGGGATCGCAAGTATTTTTAAGTTGAATTTTTTTATCGCATTCAAAGCGTTTTTGTCCGCTCCTATTTCAACACCGACGAGGAACATCAGAAAATAAAGAGCGTAAGTGCTGAAATCGTTGTCCATGAAAAATCCAGGAAGGAGATCTAAAATTCCGGCAAGAATCCCAAGAGCGAAGAAAAGAGAAATTACAAGGGATTTAGTCATTTATTCCCTTTGAAGAAAAGCTTATAAACTATCATCGAAACAAAAACGCTTCCGGAAATTCCGCCGAGTGTCAGTATCAATGCTTTCAGCCCGAGAGAATAAAGATTGCATATCACGGTTTTGTTGCCGCCAACTGAGGCGCCAAGTAGAAAAAGCAGTATATATACAGCAAAGATAACGAGCGGCGGGAAGCATTTACAGATTTTTTCCCTGTTTTTGATAAGATAACCGATTGAAATGCCGAGAGCCAGCAACGCTAAAACCGTCAGCAAAGAGCAAAGCCTCTTTTCTTCAGTGAACTGAAATATATTTTCTTAAAACGCTTCATAAAGCACTGTAACATATCATGAATTGATTTCCAGCTGTAAATTCATGTTAAAAGAATTATTTATAAGAAAGTTCAAGAGAAAATATTATGGTCTTCTCAATTCATTTATCTATTCCGTCACAGTCTGAATCCGGCGTAAACAGCGAATATAAGTGGAGTGGGATCGTGCAGTCTCTTGTCAGAAGATATTCGTAACCTCTTTTTGTCCCTTGTTCACCTTAAATCGGCATATGAAGGGAAGAAGTCATTTCCCATGCTATTCTGTGTGATTTTCTTCTCAGAAAACTTATTTGAGGCGTGATTCCAAGGTCTGACCAACTCTGCTTAACATTGATATAGAGACTCGTGACTAATCCGGTTCATGCCCCTGTTTCATAATTACTTCCGAGCTGCATAGAATAACCTCCTGGTGTTCCAAATTTAAGATGTCCTACAAGTATAAAGCCGGTAATTCTAAAGTGAACTATCTCACAAAAAAAGACGGCTTACGGAGTATTACAAAATCGGTATGTAACATTCCCAGATATGAACCAATACCGAAACCAAAGGCAGACCATTCTGTTTTTGAACGAAGGTCGGGTTTGGGAGGTGGAAGATATTGGATGCTGTCTGATGAGAAAAGGGTCTCCGATGCAGAAAATGAAATTAAGGAGATCAAAAGCGCCGATACAAATATTTTCAGGAAATTAGCCTTCATAATCAGCTTCCTTAAATTTTGATACTTCACTATTATCAGATATGAACCCAGGAAATCAATTTATTTATCCTTCCTGAACTTATTAAATATTCCTAAAAATAAATTCATAGCCGGGACTTTTTTCATGTATTCTCTATATTCTTCTCCGAATTTTTCTACCATAAGAGAATCCTCCCTTTTCATGCCGAGATATGTCAGATAAATTCCCGGTATTCCGAGAATGACGAATATAGGATGCGGATATAAAAGTGGAGTGGCAATGAATATTGATAAAATCCCGCCCGTGTATTGGACATGTCTAATAATCGAGTAGAGACCAGTGGTTACAAGTTTTTCGGTATGGACGTATGATTTGCCCTTCGGGACATTTCCCATAATTTTTAGGTAGAAGAAAGGATAAACAACAAAAATCATACCTATTGTCCAGAAAATAAATCCGAAAACAGTTAAGATGTTATTTGGCTGAGGTTTGATTGCATTAAGAAACACCAAAGGGTTCAGTGGAAAACATAAAATCATCAATGCATAGGCGACAAAATCCAGAAAATGGTATTGATGCGTTTTTTTCATCTGTCAATGCTTTCGGAAAAATCCGAACAATTTATGCTGTCTCTATATTTCAAAAAACACATTGTATTTGTTTTCCTGTCTACTAATACTCTAAAAGACTCTCCGGGCTGGAGTTTTTCAAGAGAAGCTATGTTTATGTGAATTTTTTTCTTAATATAGTAATCCTGTTCGAGAAAACGATCATCGCAAAACCGAGAATAAGCATTATTTTTTTGTCGGAGTCCGAAATTT
>JAFGIG010000102.1 GCA_016929715.1 Caldifarciminota bacterium | reverse complement strand
AACGAAAAAGGCGACACCTTCAGGACATATTCTCACGAACCCGCCCTGCCGTTGTATGCGATAATCTGCACAAACCATTTCAGAATACTCCATTCTCCTGTTTACTGCTACAGATACAAAAACATAGGCGATTCAATAACATCCGATTCTTCAATGAGTGCCGAAAGAAGCTGGAATGTCATGGCAAAAGCCGCAGGTGTTTCGGGCAACAGCCAGATGATTCAGTGGATAGAGGCGACGAGAACTCTGAAAGTTTCTACGGCTACGTCTGATTCTCCCGCATACATGAGAGCTCCGGTTGTGCTGGACGTCGATTCTCTATTCAATCTGACGGGTGTCGAAGAAGAAATCGGAAGCGGCGAAAGATTTTTGACTGTCCGTCAAACTCTCAGCCCGCCGTCTATAGTCATATCGTATTCGGGGCAGGCAGATATAGAGCTTGAAGTTTCGTTGTTTGACGCCTTGGGAAGAAGGCATGAAGACAATTTTCAAGTAACTCTTGGACCCGGATCTTCATACGAAGTGTTTTTAGGCACGATACCTTCGGGGGTTTTTTTTCTGACCATTTCTGGCGATATTGGTGACGGGTCGTCTCCGGGGATTCATCTGACAAAAAAAATATTTTCTGTTTTTTAATTTTTACTGTCGATCCAACAGATCCGGGAAACCGCATCTTCAATGCGGTCGAGTTTGATGCGCATACCGGTGACGGTCAAGGAAACAGACTATTATGGAAGTATATTCAAGGGTGATTATCTTGATTCCCTTCTCGGATTCAAGCCATAATCCGGCCGCAAAAAGGATGAGAAGAGAAAAAAATCCTATGGGCAAAAATAAAAAATATTTCGGCATGACTCTAGAAAGACCGGACAGTCCTGAATCCAATGAGTTCAATCGCCATGAAAGGAGTGTTTTTCCCTCTCGCAGAACACCTTAGATACCTGAAATCGTGGCCGAAAGAGCCGCCTCTCATAGATTTATACTCGCCTGTTTCAGGTCCTCGAGGGTTGTAGTTGCTTCCGGGCGGAGGGTAGCCGGAGTAATAATTCGAGCACCACTGCCAGACATTTCCCGCCATGTCGAAAAGTCCGAAATTATTCGGAGGAAAAGATCTAACTGGAGAGGTGTGGACGAAGCCATCTTTTGCCATGTGGCTGAAAACGGATGAGAAATCGCCTTTTTCCATGTCCTGTATGTATTCACCTACTGTGGAATAACCCGCGTGGTTGGCTTTTGCCTGCCCTTTTTCTATTCCCGGCGATTCGTCTCCCCAGGGATACGCTCCTATGTTGCCTCCCTGAGCGGCATATTCGAATTCGTATTCTGTAGGGAGTCTGTAGCCGTCGGTGTAAAGGCAGAGCCATGTGACAGTGTCATATTGGACTTGGAACCCAGCTTTTAGAGAAAGCCAGTTGCAGTAGCGCACGGCATCAAACCATGTCAGCTGAACGACCGGATGGTCGGGCAGTTCTGTCAGAGCGTCGGGGCCTTCCGGTCCCCGCGGTCTTCGCCATGTCCCTCCGTCGTGCTGAAATCCTGTAGTGTCGGTGTAAAAACCTATAGTCGAGTCTTTTTCCGCGTCGGTTACATATCCCGACTCATTTATGAATATATAAAATTCTTCGTTGGTCACGAGTGTTTTCTTCATCAGAAAACTGTCTATTTTAATCCTGAATGTGGGTTTTTCGTCGTCGAATATAGGTCTTGTCGAGCCTATTCTGCAGATTCCCTCGGGCACAAAAGCATATCCTTCGGGAATATCTCTTAAAGGTTCTGCAACCGTGACATTAGGCGCTTTTTTCATAAATTTATTAGACAAAACGACTGCTCCAACCGTCATTAAGGATAAAATAATTAATATCGAAAAAAATATCTTATATGTATTTGATTTTTTTTCTTCTTCATCATAATAGTCGTTTTTTTCCTTCGGCGGTTTCGGTGGGTCCAAGGGAGGTGCTGGAACATCTTTTTTTAATTTCGGAGGTTCTTCAGTTATAGGCGGTGGAGGGGGAATATCTTTGGGAGGAGGAGGAGGGTCCTTGACGAGCTTAAACCCACAATTAGGGCATTTTAGGTCTTTTTCACTCGTTGGAAAAAAACAGTTGGGGCAGTTCTTATTCATCTTCTCTCCTTTTGTTAAAATAGATTATAATTCATAAGAGAGAAAAAATAAATATTTAGATATTAGGGTTGTAATCTAACAAAAATAAGGTATCTTTAAGATAAATGAACGGAGGTTGATATGGACTCCAAATGTTTTTATAAATTAAGTTACGGCGTCTATATAGCGTGTTCAAGAAAAGACTCCAAATTCAACGGTCAAATTGTAAACACCTGCTTTCAAGTGACTTCCGATCCACCTCAGATTGCCATGAGCATCAATAAAAACAATCTCACACACGAATATATTACGGAAAGTCGCGTAGCGGCGCTGTCTATACTCACCGAGAAAGCTCCGATGAAAATTATAGGCACTTTTGGTTTCAAGAGCGGAAGGGACATAGACAAATTCGAGGGGATAAACTACAAAATAGGAAAGCTCGGAGTCCCGATAGTTCTGGATTATACCACAGGTTTTTTCGAACTCCAGATAATAAAAGATATCGACGTTGGAAGCCATACTCTATTTATTGGAAGAGTAGTCGAGGCACAGGTCTGCAGTGAAGATGAACCCATGACATACAGTTTTTATCACAATGTCAAAAAAGGTCTTTCGCCGAAAAATGCTCCTACATATATCAAAAAAGAAGAAAATACAAAGGAGGAAAAAATGCAGAAATATATCTGCGATGTCTGCGGATACGTTTATGATCCGTCTCAAGGAGATCCGGATTCAAATATCCCCCCCGGAACGGCTTTTGAAGACATTCCTGCCGCCTGGGTTTGCCCGGTGTGCGGAGCAGGAAAAGATTCGTTTTCCCCTCAATCCTGATGTCAAGGAGGTAAAAAATGACAAAAAAATTACAGATCTATAAATGCGATATCTGCGGCAACATAGTTGAGGTTCTTCATGCGGGAGCCGAAGCTCTTGTCTGCTGCGGACAGCCGATGAAATTAAAAGACGAACTCACTAAAGAAGGAGCGGGAGAGAAGCACCTGCCAGTTATAGAGAAGACGGAACAAGAAGTAAAAGTGAAAGTCGGTTCCGTCGAGCATCCCATGGAAGACGCTCACTATATCGAGTGGATAGAAATACAAAGCGGCGATAAAGTATGCAAAAAATTCTTAAAACCCGGTGAAACACCGCAAGCCGTTTTCAAAAACATATCCGAAGGAGAAATAGTGGCAAGAGAATACTGCAATATCCACGGACTATGGTCGGCGAGCAGCTGAAGGAGAATAATATGATAGACCAGAATATGCTAAAACAGCTCAATGGACAAGTGAACGCTGAATTGTATTCAGCTTATCTCTATCTTTCAATGTCCGCGTATTTCGAGGGAAAAAACCTCAAAGGATTTGCCAACTGGATGAGAGTTCAATCAAAAGAAGAGCTCGGCCACGCCATGAAAATATACGATTTCATAATCGAAAGAGGGGGAAGAGCTGAGCTTGCCAAAATAGAGACTCCGGAGAAGGACTGGCCTTCTCCTGTTGATGTGTTCAAAAAAACTCTTGAACACGAAAAACACGTCACTTCTCTTATCAACGGGCTTGTCAAGACTGCAAGGAGTATAGACGATTATGCCACAGAAATTTTTCTTCAGTGGTTTGTAACCGAACAGGTGGAGGAAGAGGCGAACGCTGAGGAGATATTAAATAAACTTGAGATGATAAAAGACAGCAAAAACGGCGTTTTCATGCTTGACAGGGAACTCGGCGCGAGGCAATGAAAAAAGAATCCGCGCCAAGGAAAAATATCCTCGAGATAAGAAATCTCACTCTTTCTCTCAACGGCAAGAGGATAATTAACGGCCTGAGCGCGGATATCTGGAGGGGTCATGTTCATGCCGTTGTGGGACCAAACGGCGCGGGAAAATCGACTTTAGCCGGAATCCTCATGGGGCTTTCCGGCTATCGCGATTTCGAGGGTGAAATATTTTTTAAAAACAAATTGTTGAAAAATTTAGATATTCACGAGAGAGCTTCTCTCGGAATGACTCTCGCCTGGCAGGAACCGGCAAGATACGAAGGGCTGAAAGTCCGGGATTTTGTCACTTGCTCCCTTGTAGCGCCTTCACGCAGATCTGCCGTCAAAGCGCTGAGGATAGTGGGTTTAGACCCTGAAGAATACCTTTTAAGAAGCGTCGATAAAACACTGAGCGGAGGCGAAAGAAAAAAAATTGAACTCGCATCAATTTACACAATGAAACCCAAATTGGCGATTCTCGATGAACCGGATTCAGGGATTGACGTGGAATCCCTGAGAAGGATTTTCGATGTTGTCAGGATGCTCAAAGCAAAAGGGACTACAGTCATAATGATAACTCACAGCCCCGAAGTCTTAAAACACGCCGATCATGCTTTTCTTTTATGCGACGGCAAAATAGTAGACAAAGGCTCCGTCAGCAAGATATCCAGATATTTCAAGAACAAATGCATACCTTGTTCTCACAAGAACAAGCCGGATTGAGGCTTTAAATGGAAAAGGACGGCAGAGCAGAAGAACTATTTTCGAAAACAGGACAGGACTTGAAAGATCTCGCGAATCCGGAGGTCGCCCATGTTATCATAAATCAGGACAGGGTTGTAAGTATAAGGGGGGTTGAAGGGCTTTCAGTCCGGACCCAGCCCATTGAAAACGGTCTTCACATCTTAATAGAACTCGCCCAGGGAGTGATAATCCAAAAACCTGTTCATCTCTGCTTCGGAATGCTGCCTGAGAGGGGAATACAGAACATAGTAATTGAAGCTGTAATATCCGAAAGAGCCTCGATGTCGGCTTTGGCTCACTGCGTTTTCCCAAATGCCGTCGAAGTTCAGCACCTGATGAAGGGGAAAATCAAACTTGAAAAAAATTCAGTTTTCAGATATTTCGAAAGGCATGTCCACAGTGATAAAGGAGGCGTGAAAGTAGTGCCGAAAACTCTCGTGGAAATAGGAGAAGGGGCGCGCTTCACCACAGAATTCGAACTTCTCAAAGGAAGAGTTGGATTAATAGACATCGACTATGAGGCGAAGTGCTCAAAAAATTCAATTCTCGAGATGTCCGCGAGAATAAACGGAACAGAGGACGATATAATAAGGATAAAAGAAACCGGATTACTCGAAGGAGAAAATTCAAGAGGAGTCCTGAAGACAAAAATCGCTCTCAGAGACCGCTCGAAAGCCGAAGTATTCAACAAGATAATAGCTTCGGGGGCTTATTCGAGGGGGCATGTCGACTGCAAGGAAATAGTAATGGATGACGCGACTGCTAATGCCGTTCCTATTGTAGAGGTCAGACATCCCAAAGCACATGTCACTCACGAGGCGGCTATTGGAAGCGTCGACAACAGACAACTTGAGACTCTTATGTCAAGAGGAATGAGTGAAGAAGCCGCCGAAGAGCTGATAATTCAGGGGATGCTCGCGGAATGACCTCCGTCCAAAAGATCGCCGTTGTCGGGGCTTCAGGAGACAGAAATAAATTCGGAAATCTTATAGTCCGCGACCTAAAGCGGAAAGGATACGAAATTTTCCCTGTAAATAAAAAAGGCGGGATAATTGAAAATGAAAAGGTTTATACCTCAATAGAGGAATTGCCTGAAAATACAGACCTGGTCGTTTTCGTAATTCCAAGAGATGAATCTTTTGAGGTTCTTAAAAGAGCCGTTGAAAAGGGTTATAAGAATTTCTGGTTTCAGCCCGGGACTTTCAGTGAAAAAGCAAACGAGTATCTCGAAAGACATCCCCAGATAAATTATTCGGCAAAAGGCTGTGTGATGGCTCAGTTTTAGAT
Source organism: Caldifarciminota bacterium (assembly GCA_016929715.1). Taxonomy (GTDB): domain Bacteria; phylum SDB-A; class SDB-A; order SDB-A; family SDB-A; genus JAFGIG01. The sequence continues at coordinate 6,310 of JAFGIG010000102.1, read as the reverse complement.
GCTGCAGCTGTTTTTTTTATCCTTGTTTTCCTCGACAGAGTATTTTTGGATTTCCGATACACTTATTTTACGAATGAGTGATATAACGGTTGCCATGACAGATGTTCGGATTTCCGAAGATTGCATAACCGGTGTATATCTCGGCAGAAATCTTATCCCCGATGAATATTCCATAATAGATTCCTGTATGGGGGATTTGGACAAAGACGGGATTCCAGAAGAGATATATCTTATCGAAAGGCTTTTCAGGGACTGGCCTATAGCCAAATGGCACGTCGAGGAAACCCCTATAGCCCTGAACCGCGACGAAAGAGGTTTTTCCTCCAGTATTTTTGTATTTGGCATAAATTCACAAGAGGATAAAATAAAACTTATATGGGCTGGTTCACCCATGTTCATTCCTTTCAATGAAATCGAATTTATTCCCCGAGAAACAGTGATTGCAGCTCTTGAGAGCGATTATGACTGCTGGAGGCGAAAATCATCCGTTATAGCTCTGTGGAAATGGAGCGGTTTCGGTTTTTACAGATTGTGCGGAATTCAGACAGATTTTGACATGAGAGGGATGAAAATAATTACTTCGGAAGGCGAATTTGTAATTAAAGTATTTTCCGCCTGTGAAAACTGAAATTGTTTTATTAAACCGGTTTTCGTGATATTTTTCTATTAAGCACAATCAATGGAGGAAAAATGATGTCCTGTCGCAAGTTTATTTTTCTTTTTCTGCTGTTTTCAATATCAGGAAATCTCTCGGTCGCTTCTCTTGGCGCTTCGGATTACGAAACCATTATAGCTCACATGATTCCACGTTCTTACAGAGGAGTTGATTTTGAGTATCCCGTAAAAGCGGAAAAAATTCTATTTCTCAATCTAGCAGGACTAAATAACCGTCAGACTGAATTTCTCTGCAAAAACGGTTTTGTTGTAGTTCCTTCAAAGTCGAGGGATTTTTGCTATTTATACGAGAATTTCAGATACGATTCGGTTCCCGCCTATGTGACGGCGGATGCGATGATGCACGCCTATCATCTCGCTTTTAACAAAATTATAAGAGATCTTGAGGATATTTATTTAAGAGAAAAACTTATCTCTCTTACAGATGAGCTCTGCGACGGAGCCAAAAACAATTATCTCGAGTTCAAGGGGACGCGGTTTGAAAAAGCTGCTAAGGACGTTTGGACGTATTTTGAAATTGCCAAGTTCCTGCTCGGAGGCAATAGGACGATGATACCTCCGCAGGTAAGGGAGGAAGCCCAATACGAACTGGAGAGGATTTTAAGAGCTCAGGGAATAGAAGAATCCCCTCTGTTGTCTTCAGATGCGAGAATCTACGAAGAAGATTACAGCCAATATATCCCCAGAGGCCATTATGAGGGAAAACCCCATAGGGAAAGCTATTTCAGAGCGATGATGTGGTATGGCAGGATAACTTTCACTGCAAATGATCCTGATGCCCTGGACAGAATTATCATGTTTGCTAAACTTCTGTCCGAACAGGAGATTTTAACTCAATGGGAAGAAATATACTCGACAATGGAGTATTTCGTCGGAAAATCAAAGGATTTGACTGTGTCAGATGTCGTCTCGGTTTTCAGAAAAGTTTACGGAAATTCTCCTGAAAAATCTGCCGTGACGAGTGCCTTAAACCAAACCGCATTTCTCGCCGCCGTTAAGAGCATAGACAAATCCTCCCAATTGCCCTTTAAGACCGTAGAGAAATCTTATGATTTCAGATTCATGGGCAGGCGATTCGTCCTCGACGCCTGTATTTTTGAGGAATTGGTCTTTGACAGAGTTGGGACATTGTCTAATCCGCGAATGCTTCCGAAGGGACTCGATGTCATGGCGGCAATGGGAAGTGAAACGGCGCTGGGCATCCTCAAATCGGAAGGCGACTCTTCTTTTCTCAATTTCAGCAGAAACATGGCGGGTCTGAGAGAGAGAATTTCGGAAATAGAAATTGCTCAATGGGAGAGCAGTGTCTATATGTATTGGCTTTATACCCTGAAAAACTACTCGAAAGAAAAAGGTCAGTCCTATCCCAAATACATGAGGTCGCTGAAATGGGCTCTGAGGCAGATTTACGCCGCGCTTGCCAGCTGGACGGAACTCAAGCATGACACCGTTTTATATGCAACGCAGGTGATGGCAGAGTGCGGAGAAGACATACCATACGAGAAATACATCTGCCATGTCGAACCTGTTCCTGAATTCTTTTTCTGCCTCTCGCGGCTAGTCGAACTCACGCAGGAAGCGCTGGATAAAACCGGAACAGATTTGGAAGACTCAAAAGAGCTTTTATCAATTATAGATGAATATGCTGAATTTTTAACTTCGGTTTCCATTAGAGAACTCGACGGCACCGAGTTGACTGGCGATGATTTTGACCGTCTCTATTACTTCGGAAGCTGGCTCGAATGGATAGTCTTCAAATCCGCCGATGAACAAGCAGGAAATCCGGATTACGAATGGGCAGGTCTTGTGACGGACGTGGCGACGGACCCGGCTGGCAGAGTCCTTCAAGAAGCCACGGGAAAGATTTTCAGAATTTTCGTCATAACTCCGGGAATAGGAGGCATGCCCCAGTTGTCCGCAGGAGGCGTTTTTTCTTATTATGAATTTCCGTGGCCCATGGATGACAGGCTGACAGACAGCAAATGGAGAGAAATGCTGTCAAACGACGAAGAACCTCCGAGACCGGGATGGTCCGATGCTTTCATCGTAGAATGAGCATTTTAAGCCTTTTTGCGCAGGCAGAACTGTTTCTTCTTGAATTTATAAACATTACTCTTCATTCGACTGCCGCAAACTATTTTTTTCTCTTTTTCTCAGACGAGAGGTCGTCTTTTATTCCTCTCGCCGTTACTTTAGCGCTTTTTATAAAAAAATTCGGAAAAAGAGGATTAGTCTTATTTCTATTTGCTCTTGCGGCGGTCGGTCTCTCTGACTTTGTCGGGTCTAAGTTCTTCAAAGAGTTTTTTCCCAAACCCAGACCGTGCCAGGAGGTCGCGGGGCTTTACTTTTTTGACAAAAATTCCTTGAAATGGATTATAACAGACGGCTTAACGAGCTTTAAATCCTCTTCATCTTTCGTTTCAAATCACGCCGCCAACGCCGTGAGTTTTTCTCTTTTTTCATCGTTCTACCTCAGCCGTGCAACTTTTTTTTATACCGCTTCGGCTTTTTTAGTCGGACTGTCGAGGATATACTCCGGAGTTCATTATCCTTCCGATGTCCTTGCTGGATTTGCCCTTGGCGCTTTTTGTGCTTTTACAACCAAATGGATTTATGAAGCGACGCTGAAAAACAAACTCAGGGCTGATTCAAGCCAAGATACACGAAGTTGATTTTTTTCACCTCTTAGTTTATCATTGAAGAAAAGCGTTATTATATCCAACAACAAAATCGAGGGAGGTAGGGGACAGGCATGAAATACCTTAAAACTTACCCTGAAAAGTGCATAGGCTGCATGCAGTGCATGGACGTATGTTCTGAGACTTTTTTCAAAGAGAAAAATAGAGATAAGTCGTCCATAAAGGTAACGAAAAAAGAAGACAATTCCTGGGATATAATTGTCTGCAACCAGAAATGCCGTCTATGCGTCGCCGAATGCCCTGTAAAAGCTCTTTCTGTGAGCAAGCAGGGCGTCGTCCTTCTGAATAAAAAAATCTGCGTCGGTTGTCTTGCATGCGTGGCTGTCTGTCCTATAGATGCCATGATGTGGCTCGAGGGAATGGAAAATCCTTTTAAGTGTGTGGCCTGCGGAAAATGCGCCGAAATATGCCCTTCAGGCGCTCTTGAAATAATTGAGGAGGAATAATATGAGAGGAGATATTGAAAAAATCAGAGCCGCCCACAAAGTTCTGTCATCATTCAAATACGAGTTAAAACCTGTCGTCAGAGGATACAACGACAGGACTTTATATGTAAATCTCACGGAAAACAAAATATCAGAAAAACAGGTGTCACCGCAGACAAAAGAAAAATTTACAGGCGGCAGAGGCTATAACATGAGGCTTCTATGGGACGCTGTCAGCGAAAACACAAAATGGGACTCGCCTGAAAATGAAATAGTAATCGCGGCAGGACCAATAGGAGGGAACACCAATTACGCCGGCTCGGGTAAGTCTATAGCGGTGACTTTGTCTCCTCTGACCGGAATACCTATCGATTCCAATGTAGGAGGGTATTTCGGCCCATATCTTAAGTTTTCAGGGTTCGACGCTATAGAACTTCAGGGAAAAGCCCAAAAGGACGTCATTGTCTATATAGACGGCGACGAAGGAAAAGTCGAAATCATGGAAGCTCCGGAAGAAGCTGTGGACAGCCACGTTCTCGGCGAACAGATGATTGAGGTTTTTTCAAAAGACGAAGAAGACAAGATTCATGTCTGCTCTGTCTCTGCCGGAACGGGGTCCGAACACGCTTACATAGGATGCCTTAATTTCTCGTTCTATGACAAGAGGAGAAAAGGCGTCAGGTTCAAACAGGCCGGTAGAGGCGGAATAGGGACCGTTTTCAGAGACAAAAAGATAAAAGCCGTCGTGGCGAGATTTTCAAGGCTTTCTTCTTCATCAAATAATCCCGCAGATCTTAAAAAACTTCAAAAGGCAGGCTTAAAACTTCACAAAGAGATTATAGAGAGGGATGAACTCGACTGCAACATGCGGAAAGTCGGAACGGCTCATCTCACGGAGATAATGAATGACTACGACCTTCTGCCGACTATGAATTACAAGTTCGGAAGTCACGAGAACGCAAAAAATCTCGCGTCGGATAAACTTTACAAAAATTTCCTGTCACACGGCAAGCCCGACGGCTGCTGGTATGGCTGCACTATGGCATGCGCTAAAGTCGTGGAAGATTTCGAGGTCAGGACAGGACCCTACAAAGGGGAAAAAGTCATAGTGGACGGTCCTGAATATGAGACAGTCGCTGGATGCGGATCCAATGTCGGCATTTTCGACATGCGGGAAGTTTTGGAAATAAATTTCTATTGCGACGCCTACGGACTGGACACGATTTCCTTCGGGACAATGTCAGCTTTTATAATGGAATGCTGGGAAAAAGGAATTCTCGACGAGAAAAAAACCGGGGGTCTCGATTTTTCCTGGGGCAACTCGGCGACAGTTCTCGAACTTCTGCATCAGATTTCGCGAGGGGAAGGATTCGGGCTCATAGCGGGAAAAGGCATAAAATGCATGAAAGACTATTTCGAAAAAGAATTCAAAGCAGACAGAAAACTCATGGACGACATCGGCATGGAAGCCAAAGGGCTCGAATACTCCGAATACGTCACTAAAGAATCCCTGGCTATGCAGGGAGGTTACGGCCTTACCAACAAAGGCCCTCAGCACGATGAAGCTTGGCTTATATTCATGGACATGGTTCAGAACCTCATCCCGACTTTCGAGGACAAAGCCGAAGCCCTTCACTATTTTCCGATGTTCAGGACTTGGTTCGGGATTCAGGGACTCTGTAAACTTCCGTGGAACGACGTGACCCCTGCCGACAACGCCCAGACAAGCGAACCGGCTAAAGTTCCTGAGCACGTTCAGAATTACGTGGATATTTTCAACGCCATAACAGGAAGAAATATTGATAAAGAAGAGCTCATACTCCAATCCGAGCGAGTCTATAACTTTCAGAGGGTTTTCAACATAAGAATGGGCAAAGGCAAAAGACAGAATGATGCGATCCCATACAGATCGGCTGGCCCTGTAACTGAAGAGGAATACGAATCGCGAAAGGAACGCTACGACAAACAGCTTAAGGAAAAACTCGGACTCGACCCTGAAAAAATGAACACCCGGGAAAAAGTTATAGAAATGAGAAAATACAGGGAAGACCAGTATGAGAAGCTGACAGATGCTGTCTATCAGCGCAGGGGATGGACAAAAGACGGAGTGCCTACGATAGAGCATCTGAAAAAAATCGGAATGGATCTCCTCGAATTGACTGAAGTTGTAAAAAAACACTTATAAATGGAGTCGAGAAAATGATTGATATGAACGAATATTTTGACGGAAAAGTTAAAAGCCTTGGTCCGAAGATACAGGGGCAAAAATTCACTGTTGGAGTGATTATGCCGGGAAGTTTCGAGTTTGGAACCGGAGTCAAGGAACTGATGGACGTGACACACGGCTGGCTCGAAGTCGAATATGAGGGACACCCCACAAAAAAGTATTCAAAGGGCCAGAGTTTCAGTGTTCCTGCCGAGACAAAATTCAAAGTCAGGGCGGAAGAACCCGCCTCCTACGTCTGTTACTACGGATAGGCTTATCTGAAGGGAAAATTGTCTCCGGGATTT
>JAFGIG010000101.1 GCA_016929715.1 Caldifarciminota bacterium | reverse complement strand
ATCAAGCCGTTTTTAAGCGAGGATCGGACTTCGGAGTGTGAAAAGACCTTTTTTTCTATGTTTTCGTCCGGATCCGGAGATAAAGATTTGTCCGGAATCAGGTTTTGGGAATAAAAAATTATTACTTCTTCGTTTGAAAAACCCGGCGTTGTGTAAAAACGGCAGAGCTGTTCTAGTTTTTCCGGCCTGAAACCCGTCTCTTCTATGAGCTCTCTAACTGCAGTCTCTGCGGGAGTCTCGTCGTCTTCCATTATGCCGGCTGGAATTTCCCAGAGAATTTCGTTTGCGGCATATCTGAACTGCCGTATGAGGACAAATCCGTCTTCTAGGACCGGAACTACAGCTACAGCCTTTTTGTGCAAGACGATTTCTCTCGAAGCCTTTTTATCCGCGCCTATTCTGACGAGGTCTTTTTTTACGGTAATTACTTTTCCCTCGAAAAGAGTCAGGGATTCTATTTTTTCCTCTTTCAGCGTCTGCTCCTTAAAGTTTATAATTAATTATATAACATGAGGATGATTTTTGCAGGAAGAATAAACCGGCGCATAAAATATCCGTTTACCTCTGTGATTTTATTTGGTAGAAAAAATAAGTATGATTGCGCATGTAGCTATTACAGTTTCTTCCGCCGAGAATGCGAAAGAATTTTTTGTCGATGTAATGAAGTGCAAATATCTATACGGCTATGGTTTGGACTCAACTGCTTCATTGTCTCTTTTCGGAATCGCCGATCCGACTCACGCGTATATTTACCTGTCAAAAGAGGACTGGATAGAAGTATTCGTTCTAAAAGGCTACAGGAAAACTGTAAAGAATTTTGAACACATCTGTTTTCGAGTAGACGACGTTCCGGGAGTTGTCGCCAGAGGGCAGAAGCTCGGTTATGAGTTTATCAGGCACAGATCTTCAAACAAGACTGTCCTTTTCGTAAAGGACAAAGACGGAAACCTTTATGAACTGAAAAAGAGCGCTCCCGAAACTGAATCAAATAATCCCTGAAGTTTATCTTTTTTTAACAATTATGATGTCTTATTTTTAATGAGTTCATTAAAGGAGGCAGAATGAAGGTTTTTTGCGTTTTTGCATTTTTGGCAGCTGCTTTGGTCCTGAATTCGCAGGTCCCGCAAGTCGTCATAAACGAATTTTCGCCCAAAGGGACAGAATGGGCGGAGCTCTACAATACGACTTCCGCGCCCGTTGTTTTGACTGGTTGGAAGATTACATCCGCAGTGGACGGGGATTCGCTGATGCTCTCGGGAACTATCGGCGCCAATTCTGTCATGAATTTCAGCATATCTACAGCGATAATGGACAACGACGGGGATTCTATTTTCCTCTACAAACCGGGAGACACGCTCGTTGACTTTGTCGCTTTCGGAGATGTAGGTCCGGCTCCCGTCATTATTGTCGGATGGTCCGTGTCGAGAATAACCGACGGTTACTGGACAAGCAGTATGGGACGGGATTTCAACATAGACGCTACGCCTACGCCGGGCGCTCCGAATGATGCCAAGCCTGCTCCTCTCGACGGTTATGTTATAATCAACGAGATAGACCCCTATCCGACTTCAGGCGATGATTCCGTAGAGTTCATCAATATGTCTTGGACGGACACAATAGACCTAGGGGGCTGGTTTCTGTCTGACGGCGACGCTATTTCAGCGCTCGGGTCGCATGTTTTATTGCCGCGATCTTTCACAGTTGTCGCTGAGTCTGAATTCGGTTTCGATTTCGCGTCTCAGGACGTATGCTATCTTTTTTCTCCGGATACCGCAAGAAGAGACCAGCTCGGATGGGCAGGCGATTACAACGATTTTTCAGTTCAGAGGATTCCGAACGGAACAGGACCTAACGACGGCTACAACTGGGTATCTTCCGGAGGAGGTTTGACTCTTATTGACACCACCGCCACCTGGGGAGAACCGAACGGTTTTACATCCATCACGGTCGATTATCCGGCAGGAGGCGAAACCCTCTATTCAGGCGACACTGTCACAGTCACATGGACCGGAAACGCCATCGCCTATGATGTCTTCATCAGCTACGACGGCGGAGCACTCTGGGAGCTTGTCGGAGATTCAGTGCTTTCGTCTCCGCTTATGTTCGAGGTCCCGAGAGCTTCTTGCCCGAACTGCCTGCTTGCGGTATTCAGTGAAGAGGATTATTTTTTCTCAGACACTTCGGATTCTTTTTTTACTATAGTAGATTCGCTTCCCTTCGGAGACACTACAGAAGTCTATTACGATTCTGCCTCGGCGACAAATTACTATCATTGGACTACTGCCGGCTCCGGTTCGGGCATGAGACTGACGGCTCCGTCCCAGAGAGGTCCTTTCAGACTGATAGGCGCCAAATATATGCTCCAGGACGCGACGACCGGAAGCAACATCTTCGACTGCAAAGTTTTCCAGTGGGGGGGAACCGAGCCAGGAGCAGAAGAATTCACGCAGAATGTCACTTTTCCTGTTTTGGGGACTCCGCAATGGTATGTTGTCGATGTCACCCAGCAGGGGCTGACCATAGAAGCCGGAGAAGATTTCGTCGTCTGCATATTTTATGACGGCATCAACCAACCGGGTTGGGGATTCTACACGCAAACAAACGACAGAGCATGGGATTACGATGCGGGATGGTCGCTTTGGTCTTCTGAAATTTACTGCATAAGGGCTTTGCTAGCCGATCTCAACGGAGTAGTTGAAGAAATAGGAGAAGAGATATCAATAGAGAGGCCTGAGCTTTATTTTTCAAACGCACTATTCGGCAACGGAACATGGATTTCTTATGCGGTTCCGTCACACGGCAGAGTAGTTATAAAGATTTACGATGTCTCCGGAAGGGAGGTCAGAACGCTTTTGGACAGACATGAGGAGCCTGGAATAAGGCATTTACCTTTTGACGGCAAGAGCAATGATGGCTCATATCTCGCAAAAGGCGTCTATTTCTGCAGGCTCGAAAGCTCTTCGGGTAATGTTTCGCGCAAGATTTCAGTAGTGGAATAATAAATTGAACGGAGGAAAAAATGAGAATTGTATTCTTGGTTTTGGTCTCTCTTTCCGCCGCCGCTTTGACGGCGCAGGCGCCTGCCGTAGTAATAAATGAATTTGCTGCTAAAGCAAATCCAGAATGGATTGAGTTATACAATACAACATCCGCTGCTGTGGATCTGACAGGATGGGCTCTGATAGACATGCCGAGTGACACTAATATTCTGTCCGGATCTATTCCAGGTAACGGCTATTATTTATTTACATTTTCAACCAACAATCTATCCAACGACGGCGATGTAATTTTGCTTATAAACACTTCTGGAGACACTTTAGATTATATCGGATACGGTTATTCCGGACCCGCGCCGGTCGGAATATACAATTCCAACAACCCCGCCTGGAGCACAGCGAGGATAACCGACGGCTATTACACTTCACCCAACAACGCCATGGACTTCAATGTCGACGGGACTCCCACACCGAACGCTGCTAATGACGCGAGCCCCGCTCCTCTCAACGCTCTTGTCTGCGTGAATGAAATTGATCCTTACGGAGAAAATCCAACATTCGACTCAGTTGAATTCTACAACTCGACGTCTTCTCCGGTTGCTGTCGGAGGATGGTTTCTGTCGGACGGTGACGATTTTATGCCCATAACAGGATACTATGTCATCCCGGCCTATGGTTATCTCGTTCTGGACTCGACTGATTTCGGAGGCATCAATTTCTCAAACGTAGATCTCTGCTATCTTTTTATGCCCGACACCCAGAGAGTCGATCAACTCGGCTGGTATAACGAATACAACGATTCCACATTTCAGCGCGTTCCCGACGGAGCCGGTCCTCACGACGGATACAACTGGGCGAGTTCGGGAGGAGGAATTTCTCTTTTCGACAAAGCCGAAACATGGGGAGAGACAAACGGAACAGTTCACGTGGTCGAGGAAGTTCAATCCCCCTCATTGCCTGAAGGATACCTTCTTTATTGCCCTTCTCTTTCGGGTAAAGGCGGAATTAGTATATTTTATAACGCCCCCGGAAGTTTTACCCTCGCTATCTACTCGTTGGACGGAAGGCTCGTCCGGGATATATATTCCGGCAGAACTGACGACATAAGGACATATTTCTGGGATTTGACGGACGGCAGCGGAGCTTATGTCGCTCAGGGAAACTACATTTTGATGCTTTCGGACGAAACACAGAAATTATCGCTGAAACTGAAAGTTATTTACTGATATTGAGTGGTAATAAATAGTAACGAGGTCTGTAGTGCCGTTGAATTGGATGGGGGCAATTTGTTATTGCCCCCTGTAAAATTTCATCGACAGAGAATTTAATACGACGCTGACTGAAGAAAGCGACATAGCCGCGGCGGCGAATATTGGGCTCAACAACCATCCGGTAAGCCAGTAAAAAGCGCCGGCAGCTATAGGTATGCCGAGGATATTGTAGAAAAAAGCCCAGAAAAGGTTTTGCTTGATTTTTTTCATGGTGAATTTTGAAAGATCAAGGATGCAAAGGACATCGTTGAGGTCGTCTTTTACAAGGACTATGTCGCCGGTTTCTATTGCTATGTCGGTTCCTCCGCCGAGAGCTATTCCAATGTCAGCGGATGCCAGAGCCGGCGCGTCATTTATTCCGTCTCCAACCATGGCGACTATTTTTCCTGATTTTTTTATCTCTTCGATCTTACTCGCTTTTTCGTTTGGAAGAACTTCTGCTATGTAATCTTTGATGCCTGTTTTTCGGGCTATCGAAGACGCGACTTGAGGCCTGTCTCCTGTTATCATTACGACTTTTAGACCCATTTGGGTTAATTTGCCGACGACTTCCGGGGCTTCTTTTCTTAAGGGATCTGAAAAAGAGAATATCGCGGACGGTTTTCCGGAAATGGTCATTAGGACGGAAGTTTCTGCGTTCATTCCCGCGCCATCGAGAATGTTTTCTATAGAATTTATGTCTTTTAAGGTTTCCCCGTGATATTTAAGAGTTCCGATTGCCACTTCATTGCCGTCAATCTTGCCGCTGATGCCCTTACCCGGAGCTACTGAAATATCAAGAACTTCTTTGAGTTCGGCTTTTCTTTCAGTCGCGAAATTCGCCAAAGATTTTGCTATTGGATGTTCGGATTTGGATTCAAGGGAGTAGGCAAGGGAAAGAATCTCTGTTTCAGAAAATCCGTTGAGATATTCAGCGTTGCTGACTGAAATTTTACCTTGAGTGAGAGTTCCTGTCTTATCAAATACAATAACGCCGATTTTACACGCCTGTTCGAGGGCTTCGCTTTTTTTTACGAGAATATTTCTTTTTGCAGCAAGCCCCATTCCCATCATTACCGCCGTCGGAGTAGCCAGGCCTAAAGAACATGGGCAGGCTATAATGAGAACCGATACGAATGAAGTCAGGGCGAAAACAAATGGCTTTCCCGCCAATATCCAAGCCGCGAATGATAATAAAGCGACTGCGAGCACAGCGGGAACGAAATAAAATGAAATCTTGTCGGCGAAGAGCTGTATGGGAGCTTTTGTGTTAAGCGCGTTATATACGGTTTTTATTATCTGTGAGAGGACAGTGTCTTCGCTTTCTTTTGAAGCGGTGAATCTGACATAACCGTTCAAGTTTACTGTTCCGCCTATAACCTGATCTCCTTCGTGTTTTTCGACGGGCAGGCTCTCTCCTGTAATAGCCTTTTCGTCGAAGAAAGAACTTCCGCTGAATATGATTCCGTCTGTAGGGACAGTCGTCCCAGGCCGGACGACGATTATGTCTCCCGGTTTGATTAAATGAGTTTGGATTTCTTCTTCTCTGCCGTCTTTTTCGATGACGGCTTTTTTCGGCTGAATATCAACGAGTTTTCGAACCGAGTCGTGAGTTTTCTTTTTTGCCAAGCTTTCGAGAAACTTTCCGAGAGATATAAATATAAGAATAAAACCGGCGCTTTCGTAATAGAGATGATCTGAGTGATGATTTTTGTCCAAAAGAGATTGAAGGGTCAGCGCCAGGGAGTAAAAATAAGCCGCGAGAGTCCCGATTTCCACGAGAGAGTCCATGTTCGGATTTCTCAGCAGAAGTTTTTTAAGTCCGGATGCGTATATATTCCAGTTGACAGCCATTATTGCTGTAGTCAAAACGAATTGTATAATTGAATTTTGGATGGGTTCGATATCTAAAACGGGAATACCTATCATGGACCCCATTGAAAAATACAAAAGAGGAAACCCGAGAGAAAGCGAAAGTATAAATCCGGTAAAAAGTTTTTTGACTTCGATTCTGTGTGTTTCGTCCCCGGAAACTGAAAAAGGCTTTTTAGCGGCTATTTGAGCCTTATAACCGAGAAGATTTATCCAGTCAATGATGTTGTTTTCGGAGAGAATTTCCAAATCGTATTCGAAAAAACCTTGTCCTGTGGCAATGTTTACGGAGGCGCTATTTATGCCTTTTTTTGAGGATATGAATTTTTCTATCCCTGATGCGCAGGAGGCGCATGTCATGCCGTTGATAACGAGAGTGAGTGACCCTTTCATATTTTATCTTTTGAAGAGTTTTGAAACGGTTATGACGTCTTCTATCATCTCTCTTTTAGTCTTTTCGCTTCCTGAACTGAATGCTTTGCCTAAACATCTGCTTAAATGCCGTCGGAGCATCATTTCGTGCGAAGACCTCAAAAGCCCTATGACAGCAAGGTTCTGCTGCATTAGAAAAATGCATTCCTCTTCGTCTTCGACCATTTTAATGATTTTTTCAATGTGACTTCGCGCTTTTTTCAGATTCAGAATTATTTTTTGTTTTTCTTCTTTCATAAATACCTCCACCTATGGTATAGGTAATATTTTTTCATAGATGCAATCATTAGTCAAGAGAAATAAGGCTCTGGATAAATGATTCGCTCTTTGCCCTGTATAATTTACTCGGGTATAATAAAAATCAAAAGGAAAAAATCTGAATTATTTAACTTTGACGGCGCTTTCACTGGCTTTAGCTTCCGACGCATTTGCCGTGTCGGTGGGCTTGGGATTTTCCGGGAAAAATAAAGGAAGGTATCTGCCTCTTAAGCTCGGTTTGTATTTCGGTCTATTTCAGGCTGTTATGCCTCTTGGGGGCTGGCAGACCGGAAAATATCTTCTATCTTTGATTTCGGGAATAGGCCACTGGGCAGCTTTTTTAATACTGTCAGCCGTAGGAGTGAAATTGGTTTGGGAATCTTTCGGAAAAGAAAAAGAAAAAGAAATAAAGAAAGGGTATTTACTTTTACTGGCGATAGCGACAAGCATAGACGCTTTTGCCGTGGGATTGACATTTTCATATTTTATATTGGATGTTTTTAAGGCTGTTGCAGTAATTGGCGCAATAACATTTACTATGTCTTATTGCGGGTTTTACATAGGAAAAAAATTCGGAAAGTTCGCAGGTAAAAAAGCGGAGTTGACGGGGGGTTTGATTTTAATCCTGATTGGAGTGAAAATACTCTTTGAACATCTTTTGAAAGGATAAAGATGAATTTACCTAAAACTCTATTTATACTCTCAGGCATTTTTCTGTATTTAGATATTACTGCCCTGACGCAGGATCAGAAAGATCTTTTGTCGGCGTGGGAAGAGAATCTAAGAAATGACGGAACAACTGTTTGTTTAAGACCTTTGGCGGAGATGACTTATGAATTCAAAACAGAGCTTTTCCCTTTTGAAGGAACTCTAAAAGTATTAAACGTCGTCATAGACTATGAAGCCTATCAAAATGACGGATACAGGATAGGCTGTATTGAGACTGAACTTGTCGGAGTCGATGACGATTTCTATGATAAATATTATTACAGTTATTCAATATGGCAAAGAGGGAACTATCTTTATTTTGACGGCGTATCTGAAACATGGGTTTTATACAGAGATCTCAATCTTGATTACGACATCTACGGGAAACAGTTAAAGCCTTGGATAAGTTTTATGTCGGTGATATCCTCATTTTTTCCTATAGCGGTGATTTTGGGAATTCTTATAATAGTAATCGCAGTCATGGCGATTATGCAGAAAAAAAACAAGTCTTACATGGAATTTGCAGAAAAATCCACTAAGAGGTCGCTTGAGATAGCTGAAAGAGCGCTCGTCTTGAATGAAGAAAGCAACGCTTTGCTTAAAGAGATAGAACAGGAGTTAAAGAGAAAAAACAACTGAAAAGGAGGAAAAATGGGCGAAAGGGGAATACAGATACTGAAAATTAACGTCGATCAGCTGTTGAAAATTCTCAACAAGGCGTTTTCAGACGAATGGCTGGCTTATTACCAGTATTGGATCGGTTCAAAAGTGGTCAAAGGGCCTATGAAAGAAGCTGTCATTGCCGAACTCGTTCAGCATGCGGCTGACGAACTGAGACACGCGGACATGCTTTCTCTCAGGATAGTCCAGCTCGGCGGAACTCCCATTCTCAGACCTGAAGACTGGTATAAGAATACAAACTGCGGATATGACGCCCCGGAAGATCCTTACGTGAAAAACATACTCGACCAGAATGTCAAAGGAGAAAGGTGCGCCATAGATACTTACTCTGACATCCTCGATTTGACGAAAGACAAAGATCCCGTGACATACAATCTCGTTTTGCAGATTCTGCAGGATGAAGTCGAACATGAGGAAGACCTTCAGGCACTTGTCGAAGATTATGAAATGATGATGTCAAAAACATAATGGATTTCGATATCGCGGTTATCGGAGCTGGTCCGGCGGGTTCCACGCTGGCGAGGCTGATTTCGGAAAAATTCAATGTCGTGGTTCTTGACAAAAGAGACCTCAATTCCACGGCATCGACAAACTTTCCCCAGGGAAAAAACTGCGGCGGACTTCTCGCTCCTGACGCTCAGAAAATGCTCGCAAAATTCGGCTTGGGGCTTCCGTCAAAGATACTCGCAGAACCCCAGCTTTTCTCGGTCAAGGCGATAGACCTCGGGACGGGTTTAAAATGCCATTACCAAAGGCATTATATAAACATTGACAGGCAGAAATTAGACGCTTGGCTTCTGTCTTTGACCCTTGGAAAGATACAATATGAGTCGAATTCTTTTTATCTCTCTCATTCAGATAGCTCTGAATACTGCGAAGTGTCATACAGAAAAGGCGGAAAGGTAAAAAAAATCAGAGTAAAGGCAGTTGTCGGAGCAGACGGTGCGAATTCAGCCGTCAGGAGAATAACTTTTCCGTCAAAATCATTGAGAAGATACTTGTCAGTTCAGGAATGGCACGAAACCGGCGAGGCGACACCGTATTTTTCTTCAATTTTTGACAGCCAAATCACGGATTTTTACTCCTGGACAATACCGAAAAACGGTTATCTTATTCTCGGTTCTGCGCTGAAAAACCCTTCGGATATTTTTTCAAAATTCAGAGTGTTAAAAGAAAAACTCCGAAAACACGGATTCGTATTCAGAGAAAATTTCGCAGTGAGGGGATGCTATCTTGAAAGGCCTATGAATGTTTCCGAACTCGCTTTTGCCAAAGGCAGGACTGCTCTTGTTGGCGAAGCCGGGGGGTTTATAAGTCCAAGTTCAGCTGAAGGATTGAGTTACGCGTTCTGGAGCGCTTTGAATCTCGCAAAGAGTTTGGAAAACGGAATAAGCGGTTTTTCGGAAAGATACATAAAAAATTCAAAAAATATTTCGCTTAATATAGCAGGAAAGATAGTTAAATCGCCTTTCATGTTCAATTCATTTCTGAGAAAGGCGATTATGAAATCAAAACTCAACAGCATAGAGGTTTTAGAAACAGAGACCTGAACACTGAAAAAAATAAAACCATTCAGTATGGAAAAAAACGTTTTAATACCCAGCGCCGCCTACACGGTCAGCAAAAAAATGATTAAATCCTTTTCATGGACTCTGAAAAAACCGTCAATCGGAGATTTAGTTTATTGCATTGTGGATAAAATCGGCCAGCACACACAGATAGAAAACAAATCGGGAAGAATACACAGGCTCAGGGAGGGGATGGAAATAGTTTGCGTTTTCGGCAACAGATACGCGGCTGATTATTACGAAGGAATCATTCCTCAATCTATGCCTGAGAAAGCGCATGTTCTATCGAGATCGGGAATTATTGGCGTTGCGCGAAAAAAGAGTTCCAAGGTGATTTTTCCCACGGAGGTTAAATGTCTGGGGTATATCTCTGACAACTCGGGAAGAACATTAAATACGGCTGATTCCCCTCTTATAAATCCCAGATCCCGAATTAAAAAATATCCGAGAGCTAAAATGATACTTGTCTGCGGATCTTCGATGAACTCGGGAAAAACTACGGCAGCGGCGGCTTGCTGTTCGGCGCTTTCAAAATCCGGAAAGAATGTCAGGGCATCAAAGGTTACCGGAACTGCGGGACTAAAGGATATTCTACTGATGAACGATTCCGGAGCCAGAAGGTTCGCTGATTTCAGTTTTCTCGGTTATCCTTCAACCTATCTTCTCAGCGAAGATGAGCTTTTAAAAATTTTCAACTCTTTCGATTTGAAATACGCCAACAATAAGGAGAATTACTGGGTGGTCGAGACGGCAGACGGCATACTGCAGAGAGAGACCTCTATTCTTCTGCACAATGAAACTGTAAGGGAAAGGTTACACAGGCTTATTTATTGCGCTCTCGATCCTTTGGGCGTCTATGGAGGAATTGATATTTTGACAAAAGAATACGGCTTAAAACCTGATATAATATCTGGAGTGGTCTCCGGCTCTCCTGTTCACCTTGAGGAATGCGCCGAAATGACCGAAATACCTTTGGTGAACTCAATGTTATTTGATAATTCGTATCTTTTTGAACTATTAAAATAAAGGGGATGATAATGCAATTCATTATTTTTGTTTTATTGTTTTCTGCCGGATATAAAGGCGCGTTTTTTCCGCATGACGTATTTTCAGAGGCTTTGGATAGATGCAGATTTCTTAAAGCCGGAATATACGCCGGCGAGGCATCCTCAGACATACCAACATTGCCGAGCGGATTTCATGCAACATCTTGCGATCCGATCACGTTGAGTGAAGAAACGTTTTCTTTAAAAGCTCCCGAAACCTTTTATCTCACCGACACTCTCGTAATAACAAGCGACACTTCAATTTACGAGGACATAATAATATTTCAAAACGGACTTCTCGAGGTCAATTCGTGTTCACTCAGAATGAGAGGAGATATCGTCCTGTCTGACGAAGGCATGATGAAGCTCGACAATGCCGTGTTTTTTCTCGACGAATCCTATGTGTATCAGTATTCGATAAATTCATACGGGAATTCGTCTTTTGACGCAGAAAACTCAACTCTGAGGTCTAATTCGAAACCCTTTGGATTCTCTCTTTACGACAGCTCTTCCGCCGCTTTCGACTCTGTGCGGATGGAAAAATCATTCATAACTTTTTCGTTGACAGGCAAATCTGCGATCGAAATAATAAATTCTGACAAAGCCGGCGAATTCGTTCTTTTCACTGAAGAAGAGGCCGAGCTCAGGATAAAAAACTCTGATTCTGTTCTCGTCTGGCTCGGATTTCCTAAAAATTCATCCGGAACCGTCAGGGGACCTCACTCCCCTTCTATGTTCATAGAGCATTTCAGGTATCCGGATACTTCCTGTTCAGGGATAAATTATTCCGTGGAGATAGACAGTGTCTTTGCGTTGTTTTTAGCGACAATGGCCTGCGACAGCACCGATGTGACAATTTACGATGTTGAACTCAGAGCGGCAGGGTCTCTTTTTACGGAGCAGGTCAGCGACACGTTGTCCGGTTTTGTCAACAACACCCATTATGTCGATTTCACAGCGCCTTTTCCGGGAAGATCTTACAGGCTTGTCAATACGAGTGTTGAGTCCTGGAATTTCTATTTCTGGGGGAGACACGACGTGACGCTCAAAAATTCGATTTTTGGCGAGTTTCTCTTAGGGGACAGCTCAATCGCCTTTTTGAGCAATGTAATCTGCGACGGTTCCGGAGGACATATCGGAAATGCCGATTCTTCGTTTCTCATATGCGCCCTTTCAAGCATATACACAGACGCGCTTCTTGAAGGAAAATCCTTAACTCTTTTCTACAATGCCAATTTCTTTTACGGCAGGGTGATAGCCGCAGACAGATCACTCGCAGTAAGTTACAACACTGTCCATTCAGCCACTCCTTTTACGGAAGATTCCGGGGCGGTATTGATCGCCGGATTTTATCCCCCGGATCCATGCTGTTCAAACGATTTTATTTCGATACCCGGCAGTGCTTACTGCACCAGAGCCCCGCTTTCTCCATTCAATTTTGCGGGTTACCGCATAGAATACGCGCCCATGTCAGACACTTTTGAGTTTTTTGAAGTATCTCCATTTGCGGCAAATCCTGTTGTCAACGGCGAACTATGTGTTTTCAACACTACAGGTCTCAGCGCTGGGTTATACCTTCTCAGGATGTGGTATTTTTTCACGGCTTATTCTTACTCTGACAGCATGCCGTTCACGGAAGAAATTGAAATCCTCGAAAACACAGGAACACAAGAAAATAACGGACCTGAAACCCTCTTGTTTGTAAATCTCTTAACTCAAAAGGGTGATATTATTATAGATTTCGAACTTGGATATCCCGATGAAGTGGGATTTATCTTATTCGACGCCGCAGGCAGAAAAGTATTGGAAAAGGAAAAAAGATACTTTCCTTTGGGACATCACAGTGAAAGGATCAGGACAAATGGATTTTCGAGGGGAATCTATTTTGTCTCGGTCTCTTTCTGCGGGACGAAACTCTTGACTGAGAAAATACTCTTGTTTGATAATTGACATAGAATGCGCAATGTGAAATATCCCTGAGAAAAGGAGAAATAAAATGAGGATTCTGGTTACCGGCGGGGCGGGTTTTTTAGGTATAAACATGATAAGAAAACTTATACAAAAAGATATTAGAAATATTGTCTCTCTGGACATAGAACCTTTCCTTTATCCCGAAAAAGACATCGTCAAAGCAGTCTCAGGAGACATAAGGGATCCTGATGCAGTGTCGAGATCCTACGAAGGCGTGGACATTGTAATTCACTGCGCCGCGGCTTTGCCTCTTTACAAAAAAAGCGATATTTACTCTACTGACGTCGACGGGACGAGGGTGATGCTCCAGCAGGCCGAGAAAAGCGCAATAGAAAGGTTTATACATATCTCAACGACCGCGGTCTACGGAGTTCCTGATCATCATCCTATTTTTGAGGATGACAGACTTTCAGGCGTCGGAGACTACGGAAAAGCCAAGATACTTGCAGAAAAAGTCTGTCTCCAGTTCCGGGACAAGGGCATGTGCACCCCGATACTCAGGCCTAAATCGTTTATAGGACCGGAGCGTCTCGGAGTATTCACGCTGTTATACGACTGGGCTCTTGACGGAAGGAATTTTCCTTTGCTTGGAGACGGAAAAAACAGATATCAGCTCCTGGATGTGGAAGATTTCTGTGAAGCGATATATCTTTGCATGGTCCGGCCAAGAGATGAGGTCAATGACACTTTCAACATCGGAGCGAAAGAGTTCGGCACGATGAAAGAAGACTATCAGGCGGTCCTCGACGATGCGGGTTTTGGGAAAAAAATAGTGACCCTGCCCGACAAACCGGCTGTAGCCGCACTGAAAGTCCTCGAATTTTTCAAGATCTCTCCTCTTTATATGTGGGTCTATGAGACGGCGAGCAAAGATTCTTTTGTCAGCATAGAGAAAGCAGAATCAAAAATAGGATACAAGCCGCTTTTCTCCAATAAGGACGCTCTGCTGAGAAATTTCAGGTGGTATATGAAAAACACATCATCATTTGTCAAAACAGGCGTTTCTCACAGAGTTCCGTGGAGTCAGGGCATACTCAAACTTGCCAAGCTCGCTTTTTAAACCTCGTTTTGTGATTTCACCAGAACTCCTGTATAATGGTTAAATCTACGGGAGTTAATGATTTTATGAAAAAAAAGAAAAACACGCTTATTTTTACTGCAGTCTTTCTTTTTTTCTCAGCACTCGGCGTCATTTGTTTTTTCAGCAGTATCGCTGCGATTTTCATATCCTCAGCCATGAGACTCTCCGCTTTTATAATCGCCATCATAGTCATGAAGAGGAAATGGAACATTGCCCTTTTCATACTTTCCCTGATTTTTCCATTTTCAGCTTTTTTCATTCTTCAGGATTACTTCACCAAAAAAGGTTTCTATGAGGTCTATTATCTAAATGAACAGATACGGCAGGCTTCAGTTTACGCAGTAAGCGCCTTCATGCTTTTAGGGGCGGTCTATGTGAAAAAGTTCTACGGGAGAGTCCTGAAGATGAACGATTACGAGAAAAAACTCTCCGATGAGCTGAAAACATACGAGGCTATATTTCAGATTATTCCCGAAATGATATTTGTAATAGACCGCAAAGGTTATTTCCACGATGTCATCTCCAATAACGAGGAAGACCTGTATGTGTCCAGAGAAATGATAGTGGGGAAAAACTTAAAGGAACTGCTTCCGAAAGAAGTTGCCCTTAAATCTCTCGAAGCAGTCAGAGAAACCCTGAAAACCGGCGCAAATGTTGTCTTTGAATACGATTTGGAGATAAAAGGAGAAAAGAGATATTTTGCCGCAAGCCACGTTAAACTCTCTGAGGAAAAAATCCTCGGAACTGTAAAAAATATAACCGACTATATTGCCGTCAACAAATCTCTCGCCCAGAGCGAAGAAAAATATAGATTTTTTGTAAGGGAGAGCGGTGACGGGATAATGAGATTCGACAGTCAAGTCCCCATTTCCGTTGATCTGCCTGAAGATGAACAGATAAGGATATTTTACGAAAACGCGGTTCTCGCAGAATGCAACGATGCCTATGCGAGAATGTATGGTTTCAGGAAAGCATCCGAAATGATAGGGAAAAAACCCGAGGAGTTCATGAAACCCGATGATCCGGAAAACATCTCATATTTCAGAAAGTTCATTTCTTCAGGATACAGGTTAAAAGACGAAAAGACAGTCGAAAAAGATTCTCTCGGCAAAAGAAAGATATTTAGCAACAGCCTCATCGGCAATGTGGCAGATCTGAAGATTTCGCATGTATGGGGGATACAAAGGGACATTACAGCAGAAACGATAGCCGAAGAAAAAATTAAAGAGGAAAAAGAACTCATGGGAAAAATCCTGTCTTCTCTCGAAATAGGCCTGACTATGTATGACAGGGACATGAGGGTTCTCTGGGTCAACGAATTTATTAAAAAAATGTTTCCGTTCGGCGATCCGGTCGGAAAGAAGTGCCATGATCATTTTGTCGGCAAACCGGCTGTTTGTGAAAAATGCCCTGTTGCAGACACTTTCCGGACAGAGAAAAACCAGAATGAGGTGAGATTCAGCAAAACAATAGAAAGATGGTATAACAGCAGGACTTTTGTGGTCCCGAATGAACAGAGAACAGACTTTCAGGTTCTTGAAGCCATCGTGGACGTAACCGATGCCGTTAAAAATGATGAGAACAAAAGCAAAATAGAACAGCAGATGCTCCAAGCCCAGAAACTTGAAAGCCTCGGTGTTCTCGCCGGCGGAATAGCTCACGATTTTAATAACCTTTTGATGGGCATAATGGGTAATGCGGACCTTCTGCTTTCGAGATTAAAAGAAGGGACGTCAGAAAAAAGCCATGTATTTGAAATACTCCAGGCTTCTAAAAACGCATCTGAACTGACTCATCAACTGCTGTCATACTCCGGCAAGGGAAAACTCGAAATTGAGGAGATTGACGTTAACGAAATGATTCGCGAGATGGCTCCGATACTCCAGATGTCCGTTTCCAAAAAAGCAACCATTAAATACAAACTGACACAAGACATCCCTTCCGTTTCAGGCGATGCGTCGCAGATAAGGCAAGTGGTCATGAATCTCGTCATAAACGCTTCAGAATCCCTGTCGGATAAACACGGACTGATAATAGTCAAGACAAACGCTCTAAAAGGATTTGTTCCTGAAATCGGTGAGGATATGATTGGAGAACTGGTCGAAGAGGAAAACTACGTTTTTATTGAAGTAACCGACAGTGGAACCGGAATGGACGATGAAACAAAATCGAAAATATTCGAACCGTTTTTTTCCACGAAATTCACCGGCAGAGGCCTCGGTCTTGCTGCTGTCCTTGGGATAGTAAAGGCTCACAGCGGAGCAGTCAAAGTGATGTCCGAGAAAGCAAGAGGTTCTACATTCAGGATTTTTCTGCCCGCAGGCAGCAGAATTGACATGAAAAAAAATTTATTACCGGCGCAAACGGGGCTTAAAAAGGGAAAAGGAACGGTGCTTCTCATTGATGACGAAAAATTAGTCCGCGACATCTGCACGAAGATGATAGAGACGCTCGGATATAAGGTCTTAACAGCAAAAGACGGAGCTGAAGGATTGAAGTTGTTTTATTCCGACCCCAATGTTTTCGAATGCGTCATCCTCGATTTGACTATGCCGAAAATGGACGGAGAAGAATGTTTGTCGAAAATCAGAGAAATAAAACACAACGCAAAAGTCATTATTTCAAGCGGTTACGACGAGCACGACATCTCAAAAAAATTTTCGGGCATGAACATAAACGGTTTCATACAGAAACCCTATAATCTCAGAGCTCTGTCTAATAAACTTTCAGAAGCCACCGGAGGGAGCCCAAAATGAGATATGTCCGTTTCGGAAAAACGGGTAGGGATATTTCAGTTCTCGGCCTCGGCTGTATGAGATTTCCCGTAAAAGGCTCATACAGTGAAATTGACCCCCATGCAGCGGGTGAAGTCCTCGAAAAAGCCGTTCATGAAGGTATTAACTATTTTGATACAGCCTATCCGTATCACGGAGGCAACAGTGAAGTTTTTCTCGGTGAATTTCTCGGAAAAGAACTGCGTAAAAAAGTCAATCTTGCGACAAAACTACCCGTCTGGAAAGTTGAGAAGACTGAGGATTTTGATTCTTTTATTCTAGAACAGATGAAGAAGCTCAGAACCGACTTTATTGACTTTTATCTTCTTCATTCACTCTCGGCCGATACATGGAAAAAAATGAAGGAACTTGGTATTCCCGAAAAAGCATTTGAAGCTAAAAAATGCGGAAAAATCGGTTTTGTCGGATTTTCCTTCCACGACAGTTATGATGTTTTCAGAGAAATAATAAATTACAGAGACGATTGGGATTTTTGCCAGATCCAGTATAATTTCATGAATGAAAATTTTCAAGCCGGGACAAAAGGCTTGAATTTAGCCGCTTCCAAAGGCATACCGGTTATAATCATGGAGCCTCTCCTCGGAGGAAATCTTGCCTGTCCCCCTAAGAAGATTGAAGATGTCTGGCAAAAAGCTGAGGTGAAAAGAAGATATGCCGAATGGGCTCTTATGTGGCTGTGGAACAAGAAGGAGATTTCGCTGATATTGAGCGGGATGAACACACCGGAACAGGTAATGCAAAACTCGCAAACTGCGGATATTTCAAAACCCGGCTGTCTCAGCTCTGAAGATATGTCGCTTTTCGAAGAAGTAAAAAACACTTACCTCTCAATGAAGCATTTCAACTGCACGGGTTGTTCATACTGTCTTCCCTGCCCGTCCGGAGTTTTTATACCCGGAATTCTCGCATTATATTCAGACCTTTTAATGTTTGAAGCGCCTGAAAACATTAAAAACCGCTATCGTTTCATACCAGAGGAAAAAAGAGCGGACAAATGCACGGGTTGTAAGATTTGCGAAACCAAATGTCCTCAGAATTTGAAAATTTCAGAACTCATAGCCGAATTCGAAAAAATACGACCGCATGATCCGCTTATCGATGTTCCCTCGTCCGATGTAAAAAAGGAAGAAAAAAATGACTGAAAAAGAGATTAAGAAACTAGCGTCTGAAAAGTCAGCTGAGAATCCTAGGTATTGCGAAAAACTCGTCTTTTCAGAGGCCTGCGGCATAGAAAGACTCGAGGAGATATTCTCAGAGATATACGAAAAATACGTTCGGGAGCAAAAAGCGAGAATCGAAACAAAATCAAGCGGAGAGACTGTGAAATACATAATCTCGTCTGACAATTCTTTTTTCTGCATAGCAAACTACAGATCTAAAAATTCAGCGACAAAGAAAATTCAAATCTTTCTGAAGCCGGACTTGTTCGTCTCGGCTCATCTGAATACTGACTATTTTGAATCATGCGTGGAAGTTGAAATAAAGTCGGGAGATCAGAAACGGGTTGACAGATTTTTTTATATTCTGACTGAACACCTGACTAAAAATCACTGCGAGCTTCTGCAGATTTCTTCATGAAGAGGCAAATTTAATTACCTTTATCAGTTTGTTTGAAAGGAGGATTGATGAGCGGGGAACAACACCAGAACGTTCATACTGATTGTCCTGATAATGAAAAGCAGGGTTTGACTAAAAAGGACGAAGTCTTTATCGAGGACACCATCAAGTGGGACGGATCTTCGAAAACATTTGAAAATATAATCTACAGGGCGATTATCTTTCTCGGCGTAGTATCTCTTCTTGTGATAACTTATTTTTCCATAATAAATTTCAGCGACAAAACTCTTTTATTCATAACGGTTCCCGGAATTTTAATGTCGGTTCTTCTCGTCATCATAGGTTTTTTCGGCGACAAAAAAGTCTCGGAAAAACACAATGTAGCGAGAATTTTCAAGATTCTTTACAAAAAAAGTCCGGCTCAGGAAACGCAACAAAGAGGTGAAAATGAACAGATTTAAGGCTTTTTTGCTGACAGCAGGAATTTTCTGTCTTTCAAATCTCTTCGGAGAAATAATTGATTTTCCCGACGGAGGCGTATCATTTTACCTCCCGGATTCATGGGAATGTGAACGCGAAGAGAGAGGTCTGATTATTTTTCCGGAAGAAGAATGCATTATCATCGGTTTTTTTCCTTCTTCTCCTGAAGAAATCTTCGACGAATTCAGCCTTATTGTCAGCGAATTTGAAATAAAGGCAGGAAAAGCCGTTTTTAGAGAAACTTGTGAGGAGAATCTCAACGGAATGAGAGCTATTTACGGCGAAGGTGAAACCGAGGACGAAAAATTTCTGATAGCTTATTTTCTTATCTTCGTGGACGAGGAAACAGGGCTGATCCTTTTCGGAATAGGCGAACAGGACAATGTCGATGATTACGACGATGACATGGAGCTTTTTATAGAGAGCATAAAGCCGCTCTGAATATTGATTTTATAGATTTCCGCCTGTTTTATCCCAGATAGGCGAGCTCTTTTTCGTGTATGAACTGATTTTTATACAATTTAAAATATCTTCCTTTATTTCTCATCAGTTTTCTGTGCGATCCCTGTTCGATTATAGCGCCGTCTTCTAAAAAGACAATTCTGTCGACGGAAGTAATTGTAGATAGCCTGTGAGCTATGACTATACTTGTCCTTCCTTTCATAAGTTTTTTTATTCCGGTCTGGATAAGCTTTTCGGTTTCGGTGTCAACTGAAGATGTCGCTTCGTCGAGAATCAGGATTTTAGGATCACTCAGAAGAGCCCTCGCGAGAGAAATAAGCTGTCTCTGTCCTACCGACAGGAAGCCCCCTCCTTCTCCTACCTCGGTATTAAAGCCTCTTTCGAGTTTTTTTATAAATCTGTCCGCGAAGACATTTTCGGCAGCCGCGGCTATTTCATCTTCAGACGCTTCGAGGTTTCCGTATCTTATGTTTTCAAGGACACTCCCGCTGAAAAGGTGGGGAGTCTGAAGCATCATTCCAACAGCCGACTGCAGGGTGTGAAGCTGTATGTTTCTGTAGTCTTTACCGTCTATGAGGATTTTTCCAGTTAGGGGTTCATAAAACCTGCAAATCAGGCTGACTATGGTTGTCTTGCCGGAACCTGTCTCTCCGACGAGAGCGACACTTTCGCCTTCCCTGACTTTGAAGTTGAAATTTTTAAGGATCCATGGGCCGTTGCCGTATCTGAAAGATACGTCTTTAAATTCAATGTCGCCTTGAATAGGACCTTTTCCGGATTTGCTGGATAACAGCAGAGAAGGCAAATCTTTTATCTCAGGTTCTATGCTTATGAGAGACATCACTCTTTCGGCTGAAGCCTGTGCGTTTTGAAATTCTGCGAATATTCTCGCAAGTTCCTGAACCGGTTCAAAGAATCTTACAGAATAAGAAATAAAAGCTACCATTGTTCCGAAAGTCATGAAACCTGCACTTACTGAAAAACCGCCGTAAATAACCGCTATGGCAGTCCCGATACTCGACAGCAGGAGAACTATGGGTAGGTAGACCGAGGACTGAAGAGCTGCGGTGAATGACGCTTTGAACATCTTTCGGGTCAGATACTTGAATTCGGTCAGATTTTCCGATTCCCTGACGAGCGTCTTTGTCGTCTTGGCGCCCGTAATTCCTTCGTTGTAAGAACCTGTTACTTTGGAATTGACCTTTCTGACAGCTCTGTAGCTCTTGAGAATAAGCTTCTGAAACTTAAAACTGACAAAAACGAGCAAAGGGACTGTAATGAGGACAGCCGCCGCTATCTTGGGATTGAGATAGAACATAATACCGCTTATAGCAGCCATCATAGTAAATCCCCAGATTAGATCGACGAAACCCCATGCGAATGTGTCTGCTATTCTCTCTGTGTCGGATGTCATCCTCGCCATAATCCAACCCACGGGAGTTTTATCGAAATAAGAAAAAGAGAGCGACTGCAAATTGGCGAAGGCGGCTTTTTTTATGTCATAGCACATCCACATGTCAATTTTTCCGGCAAGAGCTATGAGCAGAAAGACGTTTATGCTCTGGACGATTATCAGCAGTGCGAATACTCCGGCAAACTTCATTACGAAAGCGGGATTCTTATCAATTATGAGCCTGTCTATCGCGAATTTTGTCATAATCGGAAAAATCGCGTCTATCACAGCGACTGATATCATTACCACAAAAAGAAAAACGACGAATTTCGTGTAAGGCCTGGAAAAACCTATAACCTTTTTCCAAAGGTCGGGTCTGAAAGTCTTGGTGAATTCCTCTTCTTTATAATATTGTTCATTCATGGACTGCCTCTTTTTCGGCTGCTATTCCAGCCTCTTCAGCTTCTTTTTCGAATTCTGACTGAATTCCCCATATTCTCCTGTATAAGCCATCTTCTCTTATAAGGCTTTCATGGTCGCCGGACTGTTTTATCTCTCCGTTCTCCATGACGAAGATTACGTCTGCGTGTGAGATGGAGGATATCCTGTGAGATATCAAAATTGTCGTTCTCTTGCCTTCTCTTTTCCTGAGGGCGCTTCTTATCCTGATGTCGGTATCGGAATCAAGAGAGCTGAAAGAATCGTCGAAAATCAAAAGAGGAGGATCTTTGAGAAGGGTTCTTGCGATTGCTATCCTCTGTTTCTGCCCTCCTGAAAGCGTCACGCCTCTTTCGCCTACAAGAGTATCGTAGCCTTTTTCAAAAGACAGTATAGAGTCGTGGACCGCTGAAATTTCAGATACGGCATGAATCTCATCTTCCGAAGAGATTTTTTTGCCCATTATGAGGTTTTCCTTGATTGTCTTTGAAAACAAAAATGGTTCCTGAAGAACTATGCCGATGTTTTTTCTTATAAAATGGGGGTCTATTGTATTTAACTCCACGCCGTCAATGAGAACTGACCCTTTCGAATATTCATGAAGCCGAGGCAGCACACTCACTAAAGCTGTTTTCCCGGAGCCCGTAGGTCCCATAATAGCGGCAGTCTGTCCTTCCCGCACCTTGATATTTATGCCCCTAAGAGCGGGTTCTGTTGAATTCGGGAAAAAATACCAGACATCCCGGAATTGAATATTCCCTTTTATGCTGAAACCTTTGAGAAGTCGGCTTTCAGGGATAACTGAACCGCTTTCGGAAAGTCTGTATTCTGTTTTTTCCGAAAGTATCTCGTTGACTCTTTCAACAGAAACGAAAGTCTTGCCCATATCTGTGATAATCCTGCCCATCTGCCTGACAGGCCATAGGAGAAGGCTTTCGTAAGAAACGAATACAACAAGAGTTCCTATTGACAAATCTCCGG
This sequence comes from Caldifarciminota bacterium, assembly GCA_016929715.1. Classification (GTDB taxonomy): domain Bacteria; phylum SDB-A; class SDB-A; order SDB-A; family SDB-A; genus JAFGIG01. Next base: position 22,213 of record JAFGIG010000101.1, on the reverse strand, counting down.
CGAGAGACATCTTAACTCCTATAACAGTTATAAGGGCTATCTGAGCCAGACAGAGAAAGTCGGATGAAGACCAGTAAAGCGACAGCAATATTATGAGTTTGTATGTCAAGTCCCTGAAGTCTTTGTTTTTCAGGTCAAACTTTTTCATCTCGAAATCCTGTCTCGCAAAAGCCCTGACGACGCGGATTCCCGTTAGATTTTCCTGAAGCATCGCAGAGAGAGCGCCCTCGGATTCATCGGATTTCTTAAACGCCTTTTTAACCCTGATGAAGAAAAAAACTGAAAAAGCAAAGATAACAGGAATTATCAGCATTGAGTAAAAAGTCATGACCGCGTTCAATTTTATCATTATCGGTATGACAAGGCAGAGCATGACTATCGCTCTTCCTATTTCGATGAATTGAACTGAAAAAAACCTTCTGATTGTCTCGACATCTGAAGTGCACCTCTGAATCAGGTCTCCCGTTTTGACTCTGGTGTGAAAGGAAAAAGGCAGGTGCTGTATGTGATTGTAGAGCCTGTCCCTGAGATCTCTTGTAGCGCCCTCTGAAGACCTCGAAGAGAGAGCTCCTTTAAGAAGCGTGAAGACGCCCTGCAGAAAAGTGACTCCTACGAGCAGAGCGCCGGCTGTGAACAAACTTTCTCCCAAAGAGTTTTTTTGGCTCATAAAGCTTAAAATATTGAAAGGAAATCCGGGCGCTTTTCCCTCTATTACAGTGTCAATGACATATCTTATAATCAGTGGCGAAATAAATCCGAAAAAAGCCGCCGCTGACATGCAGAATATTGATAAGGCGAAAGTTAGGCGATGGCCTTTTAGTATTTCGTTTGTCTGTCTCAATCTCGTGAACATAATATATAACCCTCTGCATCAACGCGTCGCATCGTTTTTATTTTTGTTGGAAACTACTCTCCGCCTGAGCGGGAACGACTCTGGAAGCTATAAAGCAGTATTTATGGTCAAAAACATCTTCACCTCACCGATTGAGTTAACTGAGGATAATTGAATGAAAATCTAAAAAAGTCAAGTTTTTTTTGAAAAATATTTATGAAAGAGGGGAGTTTTTTCCAACTCCCCTTTTAATCTTATCTTATTTTTATGATTGTTTTGGAGTCCCTGAATCCGTCACCTGTGAGCTGTATTCTGTATATGCCGGCATTCATTTCAGCGCCGGAGTCGTCTTTGCCATCCCAAAACAAGACGATATCGTTTTCGACGAGGGATTCTGAAAACAGGTCTCTTACAGCTCTGCCTGTGAGGTCGAAGATTTTTAAGGATATCACTGCAGGTTTTTCAACTAAAACCGGAATGAAAGAAACATCTGAGAACGGATTGGGATAAACAGCCCCAAGGGCGAATACTCCCGAAGAGACGACAGGAGAAGGCGTTTCCTCGACTGAATTGAATACCGTTATCTCAATGTTCTCGCTCTGATGAATTTGTTTGTCGGTGCCTTTGTTTGTCTGGAGCCATACTGCAAAATAGATGTCGTCCGGTTCGAGGTGCCACCAGGAAGCGCTGAGTGAGAAAGGAATGTTATACTGAAGTGTTTCAGGATATACCCCTGAAAAAGTTACGAGAGTCCCGTTGTAGTTGGGATACATTTTCCTCAGGGGATAGTGAAATTCTGAAAAATAACTGTAACTGTAAGGGACGAGGTGAGAACAAGCGGCTGCATGAAGGTAGTAAGGGCTCGCTCCCGGTTCCTGTTCGGCAATTATAGTGATGCCGAGAGTCCCCGACATCAGATCGGGCTCTGCCGTCCCCTGAAGAAGGATTTCGACGTGACACGGAATCGTCATTGCAGTCGCGTAGGCGGTATTCAGCGCGGTAGAGGATGTAGGCGCGAACATCGCTCCGCCGTCCATATTGGCTCTCGGTATGACAGATCCGCCGTAGAACTGAAACCTTCCCCAGCCGTCCGGGCTGTATAGGGGTTCAGTCGAATAAAGGTAATATTTTAGAGCTGAAAGGCTGTCCCAGTTGGCTGTTATAAATGTGTTCTGCAGACCTGCAGATGAAGCGCAACCCCCTCAATTGGCTCCGCTGTGAATTTCAAGAAGCGGTTTGCGGATTGCTCCGGACAGCGGCAGAGCCGCTAAGAGTGTCAAAAATAGGCATAAAAGCCGGTTACGGGTCATCTGTCCTCCTTTTTCAGTAAAGGATAAATTATAGGAGGCTTTTATGTCAATGAAATTAAACCCATCGAGGGGGGGGACAAAATTATTTAGAGACGAAAGTCCTCAAAAGAAGACCCATATTTATTATTTTCATCTTGACAGAAGATATCATATAAAGCAAAGCGAAACCCAGAGGCTTAGACCGGGGTTCTTTTACCCATGAAAGGGGAATCTCAGCTGTCCACCTCAAAAAGCCCGTTGCGGCGAAAAGTATTTGCTCGGGCTCTATTTGAACAAAAGCGTTTTTTATAGCCGGAGGCATGAAAATTCCCGAGAGAAGCGCGCTGATTACTATGCCTGCGGCTGTGAAAGCTCCGAAAATTCCCGAATAAATCTGGTTTTTGCCCTGGGGTGATATTGACAAAACGAAATTTGTGAATATCACGTTTGTCGCCGACCACATTATACCGGATGTAATTCCTTCGATATAGACAATCCAGAAATTGTTTTGGTTGAGAAAGACCCAGACAAAAGGGTTAATACCTCCCAAAATAACAGTAATCCTCATTGTAGTCTTGTTGCCGAATCTGTCTATAAAACGCCCCCAGTATCTCAGAGAAATAACCGAAGCCAAAACGCTGACGGTTCCGTATATCTGTATGAGGAAAAGGTTCATTTTGAGTTTCTGGATCATGAAAGGAGCCCAGAAAGGAGAACCGACGCCAATGGCGAGAGTGAACCATGTCGCAAAAATGATGAGTTTGAGAAAGTTAGAATCACTAAACGGCGACGTCAGGGTTTCTTTCAGCCTTTCCCCGTAAAGTTTTTTTGGTTTTTCAAGTTGTTTGGATAGGATTAAAGCGCTGACTATGCCTGATAAGGCGGAAAGGGAGAAAATCACAGCGAAAGCCGCTGTAAGATTTTCTTTTCTAAAGAAAGAGAGAAGGGATACATTTTTTCTGAAAGATTCGAAAACCCCCACCTGTGATTCGAACATATCGAAAAAAATACTGAAGACAAAACCTGTCAACAGAGCGGTAACCATCAGAAACTGCGTTCTGTATGAGAAAAATCTTCCCCTGACCCTTTCGGGTATTAGGTCTGCTATCCATGAAATCCATATATTTCCGGCGGCGGCTTGAACAGCAGTTATGGCGAAAAACAAAAGGGCGAAAACTATCCTCGCCTGAACGCCGGAGAAAAAGAAAGGCAGAAGAGCGAAAAGAAGACAGGCAGCTCTGCTGAATAAGAGCATTTTTACTAGGATGGGCTTTCTTGTAGGCATTTTTCTCGTCATAATATAGCCGATTGGCTGAAAGAGCTGTGAAATCTGACCTATCGCCGTCAGAAGCCCGAAATAGAAAGGTCCCGCGCCGAGAAATATGGCGAACTTTGTTATAAAAATACTTCCGGGAGCGGACAGTGAAGAAAATATCTGGGCGAACACGCCCTCGGAGAAAGATATCTTCACAATGGAAGCGCTCTGTATTGTCCTTTTTTTTTTCATATACTTTCTCCAAATTTGGTAGATGTTATGTCATAATCTATAAATGTCAACCTCAATGTTCAGGAGATTAAACCGTGAAACCTATGAAAATTTCTCTTTACCGGTGGGCTGAAAAGTTCTTATCCGGCGCCGGAGGAAAATCAAAAACGGCAGAGAAAAAAACCGCTACGGCTTTCCGTTTCTTCATGCGCGGTAATTTAAACTGCCTGCTGGAAAATCTTTCCCATGTTTTAGGGGTCTCCTCTTCAGACCGCCGCGTCAAGGACATAGCGGAAAAAAACTTTTTTAATTTCGCGGATAATCTGACAGGATTCCTTATGAACAGAAATGAAGCCCCTGAAATTTTCATTGACGCGGAGGGCGGAGGTTTGGATGCGGTCCGAAGTCTGCTCGAAGATGGAGAAAGCGTGGCGGCAATCAGCGGCCACATAGGCAACTGGGAGCTTCTCGGAAAATTCGGAGCTGTTCTCGGTTATCCCACAAGAGCTGTTGCCGCAAAGCATTTTTTAAGAGGAGACACCGAATATTTCATAAGCAAAAGGGCTCAAAACGGAGTAGAAAGCATTTTTCCTGAAAAAGTTTTAAGTTTTCTGAAAAACAGCCCTTCACCGGGAATTCTCGCCGTCCTCGCCGACAGGAGTTCCTTCGGAAAACCAGTCAGGACAAGGATGTTCGAAAAAGATGTTTTTCTTTCAGGTCCCCCTTTCAAACTTGCGAGGAGATTCTTCGACTGGGCTGTTTTTCCTTTTGCTTTGAAGGGGGAAAATGGTAAATATATTGTCTATGTTCACGGTCCGTTTAATACAAAAAAATTTAATGAATGCGGCGATGCAGAAAGAGAGCTTTTAGACATTTATGCCCGGATCTATGAATATTATGTCAAAAAATACCCTGAGCAATGGTATTTCTACAGAAGATTTTTCACGTGAAGTGGCGGTCGTCATTCCGGCTTTCAACGAAGAAACTGCAATAGGCGGCATAGTGAAGAAAATAAGGGATAATTACAATTTAACTGTGTGTGTGGTCGACGACGCTTCGACGGATTTGACTTCATCCAAGTCGAAAGAACAAGGCGCTGTTATTCTGAAGTCTGAAAAAAACATGGGCAAAGGAGCTTCGATTATAAGAGGAATGAACTGGGCGGCGGCAGAAGGTTATAAAGGAGCAGTTCTAATGGACGGAGACGGACAGCATATTCCCGATGAAATATCCGTTTTTCTCAAAGCGCTTGGAAAAGATTTTGACTGTATCATCGTCGGAGTGAGGAAATTCTGCTTGAAGGACATGCCTCTGCCGAGAATTTTTTCCAACAAATCAACCTCTCTCGTGTGCTCAATACTTTCAAAAAAGAGAATAAGGGATTCTCAATGCGGGTTCAGATATCTCTCATGCGGCATATTCAAGGAATTGCGCCTCAAAACACGGAGATTTCAGACGGAAACCGAAATCCTCATAAGGGCGGCGAGAAAAAAATCCGAGATAAGAGAAGTCGAGGTCTCGACTCACTACGGCGACGAGGTCAGCCATATCAACCCGACAGCGGACACGTTGAGATTTCTTAAACTGATAACTATGTTCATCTCCGAGAGCTGAATGAAAATACTCTTGACCAATGACGACGGCATTGATGCCCCTGGGCTTTCCGCTCTCATGAAATCTCTCGAAACTCTCGGGGAATTGACTGTTGTCGCGCCAAAAGAGGAGCAGAGCGCCTCAAGCCACGGTATCACTCTGAGAAAACCTGTCCTCGTCAAGAAAAACGGAAAAGGCGTGTATTCCGTCTCAGGAACTCCTACAGACTGCATTGTCCTCGCTCTCAGAGCCGGACTTTGCCCCGAACCGGATATAGTTGTTTCGGGAATAAATGCGGGATACAACATAGGCGAGGACATCCTCTATTCGGGGACATTTGCAGCCGCCGCTGAAGCTTCTTTGTCGGGAATACCTTCTCTTGCCGTGTCCAATGAATATACTAAAGATTTTGAAAATTTTCTTGTGAGCGGGGAAATTGCAAAAAAAATCATACCCAAAGTATTCTCTCTCGGAGGCCTTTGGAATTTGAATGTCCCGAACAGGCCGAGTTCAGACCTGATAAAGATAACTTTTATGGGACACAGAAAATACAACGGCGCGATAGAGCCGAGATATGATCCGCTGGGAAGGCCGTATTACTGGCTTTCCGGAGACAAACCGCTTTGGGATTTCGAGGAGGGAAGTGATATTTGTGCCGTAGATTCTGGTAGTCCGTCTCTTACGCCGTTTAAGATAGGGAATCTTTTCGATTCATTTTTGGCTTCAAAAATGGAAAAAATTATTGCCGGAGAGGAAAATTGAGAATTTCGAGAGAGACTATGGTGAAATTACTTCAGAAGAAAGAAGACCCCGTAAAAGATCCTGAAGTATTGAGGGCGATGCTCAATGTTCCCAGGCATTATTTTGTCGGGGATGATTTCAGACCGAGAGCATACGACGACAGTCCTCTTCCGATTGGCAAAAATCAGACAATTTCACAACCATACATGGTTGCAAAGATGACAGAGCTGCTTGAACCCCGGAAAAACAGCATAGTCCTTGAAATCGGAACGGGAAGCGGCTATCAGGCGGCTGTTCTGGCGGAACTCGTCGACAAGGTCTATACTATAGAGCGTATTCCGGAGCTCGCAGAAGAAGCAAAAAAGAGATTCGATGAACTGGGATATAAAAATATCAACGTCAGAATCGGCGACGGTTCGGTGGGCTGGCCCGAGATGAGCCCTTTTGACGGAGTGATAGTCACTGCCGGCTGTCCTGACATACCGGAGACTTTGCTCGGTCAGTTAATAGAGAATGGAAAGCTCGTGATACCGGTTGGATCCATAGGCTTTCAGGAATTAATCGTTGTTACGAAGAAAAAAGAAGGATATCATGTCAACAGAAAATTCGGCTGCGTTTTTGTTCCTTTGATAGGAATAAGAGGTTGGAGACAAGGAGGAAGCTCATGTGGTGGTTCGGCAAAGTAGTGACTTGGAGAGAAATTGTCTATTTAGTAATTCTTCTCGCAGGAGCGGTGTGGGGAGCGGCGAGATGGTTAAAGGCTAAAAAAGAACAAAATCCTGAAAAAAATAAGGTATTATCGGCTCTTTATATATTTCTCGGTTTCGCATCGGCGTTTGTCCTCTATATCTTTCACCTGATCGCGGATGTCTCGGCGGCGAGGGCGGCGATTTATCAGGGGCTCGAAAACGCGCCGCCGATACCTCTCTGGGGTTCGCTGAGGCTATTCGAATGGTCACTGCTGATAGCCGGAGCTGTAGTAAGCGTGTTTTACGGGATCAAGGCACAAAGTCTTTCTCAAGGGAGCATTTCCGATGAAAACCGAAAAGATGATAGTATATTTCAGGGTTGACGAATTTGAAAAATGCTGCGAATTTGCGTCAAAAATCCTCGGTTTTGCATCTTTCAAGAAAGGCGAAAATTGCGAGATATTTATAGACGACTCCGGATATTCGGGATTAGGATATTGCAGGGCTCAGGGTGAGGATACTGATTCCGGAGGGTGTCTCGTGTCATTCGCAGTCGAGGATGTCGACGGTCTTCATTTGAAATTCAAGGAAGCAGGATACGCAATCACAGAGCCTAAAGAAAGCGCCAGGCACGGAGTCTATCATTTTTATGCCGCTGATCCGGCGGGGAACACTTTAGAGCTGATGAGGTTCGTCTGATTTTCTGAATAATCCGCTTCTGGAAAAAGATTTCCTTTTTTTGTTTCTCTGAGCTCCGCCTTTTTGGGTCTTCACAGTTTTATTCCAATAAGGGTCTATGCCCGTGTGATAAGAGCATGTAGAGTCCGTCATCGGCGTAGGCGTAAAATCCTGAAAAGATTTGTTGAAAACATTTCTTTTTTTTGTGAATTGGAGCAGTTCCTCGAATTCAGTTTCGCCTTCGCCGGGATGAGACAGGATGAAATACGGGACGAGTTCCACGCGGAGTCCGAATTGCCTTTTGATTCTCTCGAACCTCAGGATAAAATTCTCAAAAACTCCCGGTTTATATTTTTTAATGATGTCGAGGACATTTTTACTGACGTGTTCGGGGGCGACTTTGAGCATGCCGCTCGTGTATTTAAGGCAAATTTCCTTAAGGATCGCATCATCGGAAAGGGCTATATCGAGCCTGAAACCGGAACCGATGCTGACTTTTTTGACCTTTTTCAGGGAGGAGATATTTTCGAGAAGAGACATATATCTGTCGGGAGACAACAATAGATGAGGACACTTGTCAGGATAAAGACAGTCCCTGTCGTTGCATCCGGCATCGGGATATTTCAGGCATCTGCTTCCATACATGTCGGCGCTAGGTCCGCCGACATCCGTTATATGCCCCCTGAAAAGGGGATTTCTGACAATTTTTTCGATTTCATCGATTATGGAATCTTCTGATCTTGAGACGATTTTTTTCCCCTGGTGAATCTTTATGGAGCAGAATGAGCAGGAGCCGAGGCATCCCCTGTGGGAAGTGACTGAATTGGCTATCATTTCAAGAGCCGGAACGGATCTGCATGACGCGTGGGCTTTTCTCGAGTAGGGAAGTGAATATAGAGAATCGAGAAAATCGCTTTCCACAGGCATCGCGGGCGGGTTGAAAACCACATAACGGCTGTCCTGTCTCTGACAGAGGATTTTACCGAACACGGGGTGTGAATTTTTAGAAAGAAGAACGTGCGATTTATGAAAAGAACAGGGGTCGGTTGAAACCTCATCGAAAGAAGGCAGTTCTTCTCCAGCGGGTTCGCTCGATATATAACACGTTCCCGGGATGTTTTTGGCGTCAAAAGCGCCTTTTTTAATTCTTTCCGCTATTTCGATAATCTGAAGCTCACCCATTCCAAAGACGAGAATATCAGCCTTCGAATCGGCGAGAACTGATTTTCTGACATTGTCGCTGTAAAAATCGTAATGAGCCGTCCGCCTTAGAGATGCTTCGAGACCGCCGAGAATCAGCGGGATCCCTTTGAAAATTTCCTTGACCCAGTTCGAATAGACGATTGAAGCCCTGTCCGGTCTTTTTTTTGTCCCGTCTGTCCAGAACGGCTCGCCCCAGGAGGAATATTTATCGTCCGTCCTTATCTTTCTGTTACCTGTGTAGTTGGAAACCACCGAATCGAGGTTTCCGGCGGTGACGCCGACAAAAAGATTTGGTCGAGGAATTTTTTTCAGATTCTCTTTAGTGGGCTGTGAAAAGACAGCCGTTTTGTATCCCGATCGCTCAAGGAGTCTCGCTATAAGCGAGACTCCGAACGACGGGTGATCTACATAAGCGTCGCCTGTCAAAAGAAGGACATCGTAGCCGTTTTTATACCGGGCTCTGATTTCCTCTCTCGAGGCGGGAAGAGTCATTTTTTAGGCAAAAATGGAATTATCAGCCCGGCGAGACCTTCAATCTGTCTCGTCTGAAGGTATATCTTGCCCGGTCCTTTGTATTTACATACAAAACCTTCCCCTGAAGTCACCGAAGAGATGAATCCTTTTGCGGCTTTCTCTATCGTATAAGGGATGTTCGCGTCGAAGGCGACTATGTGTCCGTTGTCGACGACGTAATCTTCTGCCGGCTGTATATTGACTTCGTGAATTGCTCCGAAGCTTGATACGATGAGCGTGCCTGTTCCCGTTATCTTCATCATAAAAAGCCCTTCTCTGGCGAAAAAGCTTTTTCCTCCAGTGAATTTGGTGTCTATCTGAAGACCTGGGGTGGAGGCGAGGTAGGAACCGGACTGGACCATAAAGGACTGTTCTTTAAGCTCTATTGCCGTTATGTCTCCGACGCCCGCAGGCGCCAGAATTATTTCACCGGGTCCGTTGAGAGCGGTGTACTTTGTCTGGAAAAAACTCTCTCCGGCAAAAGAACGCGCCGCGGCTTTAACGAAACCGCCTATGCCTTTTTTGCCGCCTCCCATTTCAGATTTGATTTCTATGTTAGGAGTCATGCCGACCATCGCGCCGGATTCACCGGTTATGGATTCGTCTTTTTCGAGATGGATTTTCGCCACAGAATAGCTGGGCTGGTAGAGGATTTCATACTTCATCTGAGCCTCCTTTTTCGTTAAAGTATTTTAACCAGAAATCTACTGTGCGGTTTTGGGGCATTTTATCACTAAAATCTTTTGTTTTCTTCTTTTTTTTGCTGATAGATTTTTGTGTCTGAGCCACTGCCGCTCCCAGCGCTTTGCACCTTGCAGAAAGTTCCCTGTCCGAAGTCAAAACGGTATAAGAGTCGTCTTTTTTTCCGTTTTCTATTATCTTCACTATCAAATCGTCGGCTTTGTCTTTATCTCCTGAAAAAATCACTTCGACGCCCGGCCTTTTTTCTCTGGTGGCTGTTGTGCCTTTGCCGTCGAAGACTATTATAGAAAAATATTTTTCTGAGAGGGTAAAATTTACTATATTGCGTATTAATTTTTCCCTGTTCTCTTCAGAATAGAAATCGGCACATTTTTTGCCGATGAGGTTATATCCGTCAACAATAAGATATTTTTTCAATTCTCAATACTCCCGGACAATCCGGATGATTTATGAGAGATTATACTTTATAATTCGGGCGAAGTTTAACCCTAAGATGGAAAATGAACAATACTGAAAATAACACGGACTCTGAATCGCCTTCAGGAAGTTCAGTGATAATATTGGTTTTTGATGCGCGCAAACAAAAAGACTCGAAAATTAAGTCTTTTCTGGAGGAGGAAGGGTTTGAGCCTCTTTTATGCGACAACGTGTTTGACGCGCTCGATAAACTCGGCGCGGAAAAAAAAGCCGAAGCCGCTCTGATAATAGCGGACGAATTCAGCGGAGAAGTTTCAGAAATGATTTCGGCGATCAGAGCGGAAAAAACTAGAGAAAGTTTTCCTGTAATTGTCGTTTCGGAAAGCGTTGAATTTTCAGTTGAAGATTGCTTCTCGCTCGGAGCGAGCGAATATCTGGAAACCGGAAGATTTGAGAAGGAATTTATCGCGCGCGTTAAAAATCTCCTGTCTTTTTCGGCATCATTCAACTCTCTTTCGGAGAGCGCTGGTGAAACCCGTTTTCTTTTTGAAGCATCAAGCATATTCAATTCGACCCTCGACATAGACTTGATAATGGAACAAGTCCTCAAACTTACAGTCGAGGCAACTAAATCACATTCCGGAACCGTTTTTCTGACTGATTCGAGAGGCAACGTGATCAAGCAGATACTCTCCAATAACTATCCTTCACCTCTTCAGCAGTCGGTTATAGTGGACAAAATAATGCACAGAGGCTTGGCAGGATGGGTGTTTGAAAAAAAGGAACCCGGGATAATTGACAATACAGACACGGATCCGAGATGGTATAAAATGAAATGGAAAGGACCAGATCTGAAATCGGTCGCCTGCGTTCCCATGATAAGAAGGGATCAAATCCTCGGCGTCCTGACTCTTCATCATTCCCAGGAGTCATATTACAAAAAACATCATATTGATGTCCTCAGACAAATAGCAAATCAGGCGGCGGTTTCCCTGGAAAACTCCCACATTTTCAATCAGCTTCACCATTTGTCTATTACAGATGAACTGACGGGTCTATTCAACAGACGGCTCTTTTTCACGTTAGCGGACAAGGAATATTTCAAGGCGATAAAATTCAATGAATTTCTCTCTATGATGATGCTGGACCTCGACGACTTCAAGTCAATAAACGATGTCTTCGGTCACTGCGCAGGCGACGCCGTATTGGAAAATGTTTCAAAAATATTTCAGACCCAGATAAGGAATTACGACATTCTCGCGAGATACGGCGGGGACGAATTCGCCATATTGATGCCGAAAACACATATACAAGGCGCGATAGAACTTGCAAAAAAAATTCACAGAGAAGTCGAAAACAGCGAAACCAGATTTGAAGACGACACTCTTAAAGTGACTCTGAGTATAGGCGTTGCCGAAAAAGACCCTTCGACCGACAGTTTCTCAAATTTACTAAAAAAATCCGACCAGGCTCTTTACAGAGCCAAATCAAAAGGTAAAAACAGGATAGATATCTACTGCTGATTTTCAGTTCTCCCTTTTGTATCTCCATCCGTAAGTATTGTTCAGGTGGGCGAGTTTTCTGTCCGGGTTCAGAGCTTGATCTATCATGTAATTTGAACCCGTCAGCAGGACAATGTTTGTCTTGTCTTTCATGGACAACGCCTTTTTGTATGCTTCACGCGGATTCCGGATCACTTTTATTTCATTTCCGGTCATGTTTTTTAGTTTCCTTGCTATATCAGATGGTTCGACGGAACTGTAGGATGCTCTCGTGACTATTATGTGACTGGCGAGAAAAGCTATGCTCTTGAAAACTTTTTCAGGCGAGCGCAGGTTTGAAAGCGCGATGACTAGAATTATGTTTTTGCCGTGAAAACTCGATTTCAGATGACAGGCGAGAGCTTCGATTTTATCTTCATTATGTGCTATATCAATGTAAACACCCGGTGAAACCTCCTCGAATCTTCCTGAAACTGACACCTCGTTCATTTTCAAAAGGGCTTCTGTCGGATTTATTTCCGGGAAGAACCAGCAAAAAACTTTAAGTGCGAGGGAAGCATTTTTTATCTGGTGCTCCTGTGAAAGAAATACAGGTTTTTCTTTTTGTCCGGCGATGAACTCGCGGACTAAAGACTCATCCTCTTCACCGACCGGTATCATTTCGGATTCAGACCTTTGACAAAAGTGGCTGAATATATCGAGAATCTGCGGGTCGGTCTCGGCTGTGAAGAGAGGTTTTGATTTTCTTATAATACCTGCTTTGTCGCACGCCCTTTGCCATTTTTGTTCTCCGAGGCTCAGAGGATGGTCGTAACCGACTGATGTTATCACAGCCGCTTGAGCTTCGAGGCATGAGAGCCTTTCGTATCTGCCTCCGCAGCCTGTTTCGAGAAACGCCCATTCGATTTCGTATCTTTGAAAAAAGACAAGAGCCATTAAAACGCAGATTTCACTGAAAGACAAAGCGAGTGATGGATTTTTTCTGTATTGACGGACGCAGAGAGGGAGCAGAATATCCTCCCAAACTTGCGTTATCTCAGACTGATCAACAGACTTGCCGGATATGGAAAATCTTTCCCTGAAATCGAAAAGATGAGGGTTGGTGAATGCTCCGGTTCTCGATTTCAGCGAAAACGAAGCTTCTAAAAAACGGCAAACCGAGCCTTTTCCGCTCGTTCCTGCTATTTGAACGATTTTTGCGGGGTGTTTTCGCGGCCAAAGTTCGCTTATTGCTTCTTTCATTCTCTCAAAGCGCGAAAACTTCTCAGCGGTCCAGTCGGCGTGGTAGATTTGATCCACTGCCGTGTAATAGCTGAAATCAGGCAAAAAAGCTCCGTCTATTTATGGATTTTACTGAGAAAATCCTCTACTTCGGGTATTCCTCCCTGGAAAATCAAATATCCGTTGTAGGGTTCTCTTTCTGTAATTTCGTCGCAGACAGGCGTCAGCATAATCTTTTTGATTTCTTCGAGGTCGTCAGTCATGCCGAGAGCCCAGCCGAGCTTAATGTAGGCGACTTCAGGGAGCATGTTTTCGGCAGGGATGACTCCGAGGCTCATCAGGTCCCTTCCTGTGTCGTAGACAAACATGTGAGTGTAGCCCCAAAGCGTCTGAACGGTCATGAACATCGCAACATTTTTTTCCGCGGCTCTTTTTATGGCGGGATAAAGAGGTTTATTCACGTGACCGAGCCCCGTTCCTATGATTATTATTCCCTTGTATCCATTTTCAACAAGGGAGTCTATCATGTCGGGCATCATATTGGGATAATAGTATATCATTGCAACTTTTTCTTCGAAAAACGGATGAATTTCGACGTTTCTGTCGGACCTTCTTTTTTTATAAAGTTTTCTTATGGGAGTTATTTTATCTCTGTCGACGGCAGCTATGGGTATGTCGCCTACAGTCCTGAAAGTCGAACGGTAGGACGAATGCATTTTCCTCACCCTCGTCCCGCTGTGCAGAAGCCCGTATTTATCCGAAGTAGGACCGAACATACAGACCATGACTTCGGCGATGTCGGATTCTGCGGCTGTCTTTACCGCATGGATCAGATTTAATGCGGCGTCTGAAGAAGGCCTGTCTGAAGATCTCTGCGAGCCTACCATGACGATGGGAACAGGAGAATTCTGGACCATGAAAGACAAGGCGGCCGCGGTGTGATGCATTGTGTCCGTCCCGTGTCCTATAACTATTCCCTGAGTTCCTTTTTTTATTTCCTCTCCTATCGCAACGGCGAGAGTCTTATACTGCTGAGGTCCCATGTTTTCGCTGAAAACTGCGAAAAGCTTTTCGGTTGTGAGGTTGCAGATATCCGCCAGTTCGGGAACGGCTCCGTAAAGCTCTCCCGGAGAGAAAGCCGGAATTACCGCGCCTGTCCTGTAGTCGAGCCTCGAAGCAATGGTCCCGCCTGTTCCGAAAAGTTTTATGCCGGGTTTTTCGGGAGAAAACGGAAATTCCTTTTCCGGAATTTTATAGTGCGCTTCCTTGTATCCAACGTCTTCGATGCCGGTTACTAAATCTGCTGAAACTCCAATGTTGTAGCCGTTGGGTATTTTCAGAACTATGTGCCTGTCGTCGTCGTTGACAGACCTTGGCAGTATGATGCCTCTGAAATCGCCTTTTTCGGTTTTAACAAGAGCGTCGGTCCAGACTGGAATGTTGTATTTTTTAAGAACTTCAAGGGAAAGCCCTCTGTATCCTTTGTAAATATCCATCAAAGTATTATCTCCCCGTAAAGTTCTCCGAGAGGAATGTTTCCAAGCGCGAAGCTTTTTAATTTTCCCATGAGCCATCTCTTTTCAGCGTCTTCTTTTTCAGATTTTCTTATTCTCGAAAAATTCTTTCTCAGTTCGGGTATCATTGACAATACTTCATCTCTTTGTCTTTTGACAAATCCCGCGAGGCTGAACAGCGAGTCAATTTCCATGTTCGGGTTTTCAATGAGAATTTTGGCGACGTCCCTGATTTTTTCAAATTCGACTGACTCTGATTCCATGTATTCGAAAATTTCAAATAGCCTGAGCCAAGGAAAGTTTTTGCCGGATTTTCCTTCGAGATTTTTTATATAATGTCCCGAAAGGCAGGAAAGGAATTTCGGGTCCGCGCCGTAGGTTAGGTTGAGCTTCTGGAGAAGCGGCATGAGATTTTTCCTGAGTATGTATGTCCTGACGTCTTGCGGAGCGCCCCATGCATCGAGCTGAGAGAACCTTTCATTGACTGATACCGGCAGATTAGATTCGATTTTTTCGACGTAGGACCTCTCTATGGGGATAGGAGCCGAATCAGTATCCGGATACATCCTGTCCGGTCCCGGGAGGACTCTTTCAAATATGGTTGTTCCGTCGGGGAGCCCTTTCCTCGTCTCGTTCGGGATTCCGTCGAAAAGAAGCAGGCATCTCTCGTCTATGGTTTCAAGGGCGGTTTCCATGTCCTCTTCAGGACCCCAGAAGACGAGTAAAGCGTCGCCTTTTTTAGAGCCGAGTTTAGACAGGAGAAAATCTTTAGCGTCTTTGTTTTCGCAGAATACTCCGTCTTCAGAATGCATAATATTGGGTTTTTCGAGTCCAGCGACGACTTTAAGCCTGTCGCTCAATTCATCTGAAAAAGATTTTCCGGGTGAAGTGAAAAATGAAAGCATTCCTTCAAATCCGGGAAGGCGGACTGCGCGGGCTGAAAGAGGTTCTTTCCCGTATGCCCTTGTGTGAGAACGCGGAAGGTTGAGGCGTTCAGGATCGAAATTGCATGAAGTCAGTCGCCATGTTTCTTTTCCTTTGAATTTTTCAAGAAGAATTTTTCTTATCTCGAGAAGAGCTTTCTGCCTGAATGCTTCGTTGTGGACAAGCCAGGGGAAGAGGCTGATTTTAGGCACACCTTTGAGTTCGACTCTTGTTCCGCCGGTTATGCTGACGTTGACGTCCTGTCTCGTCGCGCCTATGCCTGTTCTGACCCTGCCTGTGCTTCTCGTGAGAAACCTTATATACTGCCCTGCTTCGACGACTTCGAGAGGATTCAGAAGGTCGGGATAGGTGACGGTTTCAACTAGCGGCATTCCGAGTCTGTCGGTAGTGAATATCCTGTCGTGTCTGAAATCGGAAACCTCTCTGCAGGAGTCCTCTTCGAGACTGAGCTGTATTATTCTCACTTCTTTGTTTTTGAGGGGGATACTGCCTTCTATGCCGACTATGGCTGTTCTCTGAAAACCAGTAGGTATGCTTCCGTCGAGATACTGTTTTCTCGTTATGTGCAGTTCTCCGACGATGTTTGTCTTGAGGAGGCAGGCTATTTCCGCAGCTATGTCGAGCGCTTCAAGGTTGACCTTGAAAGGCGGAGTGTCGTCTATCTCGTATGTGCATGTTGTCTCTTTCCTTATCCTGTATATTACCCTTTTTTTTGTCTTGAATTCCATGAGGGCTGTTCCGTCATACTCTCCGAGCTCGCTAAGTGTCGGCCGCATGTGTCTGATTACTTCAGCTTCAAAATCATCGGGTTGAAAATACAATCCCGCCGGACAGCGGCAGAAAAGCTTTTTTGCTGTCAAAAGCTGCTGATGAACTTCGAGCCCGCATTTGAAACCGAGAGAAGAATAAAGATCTCCGGACGCCTTTTGAAAAGGGACAAAACCGACGAGATTTCTCGTCTTTTCTATGTTTTTTTCACGATCGAAATAATCTTGCATAAATATTACTGTTAGTATAGGATTTCAGACTATATAACAAAACACTCGGCAATGCAAATTCAATCGCCAAAACAAAAAGAGGTAGAAAATGAGAATTAGCTTTCCGATGCTCGCTGGAACCCTTATTTTTATACTTTTGCCCGTATACATTACCGCCGGTGTATGTATTCCCGGTCTCGGCTGTTTTTCGGGCGTAGAGGGATGCGAGATAACAACGGCATGGTATAATCCCGGTTATCTCTACACCTATCATGCCGCTATAGAAAAAAACGCCATAGGCATCGATTTTGGAGAGAGATTCCCGGGGACTGACAGATGGGGTTTCTTCCATTATCGACTTGCCGACAATTACTTGGGAATCGCATTGAACAGAAAACAATATATCGGCGGTTATCCTCTGGACACGACTTATTTCAGACCGAGAATATCTCAGTCACCGGACATCCTGCCTTATATGCTCGATTCGATGAAACCTCCGTCTTATCTTGCCGATTTTATAATATCCAGAAAGATGTTCGGAGGAGGCGCGGGAATAAATATCCACGCCGGATCGTTTTCAAAGGAAAGCGAATACGATTATTTTTTAACTCAGAGCAGTATAAAAGCCGAACCCAACTCCAATACTTTCGGCGCTATAGCAGGGCTGGACAACAAAAAGATTTATTTCACTGCCGGTTTTGACTATCTGTCCTGGAATTCAGATTTCAGGATAATAGACACTTTAATGGACACAAGTTTTGTTGAAACGGAAAACTCCTACTACAATGCGAATGTCAATTTCCAGTTTAAGAATTGGATAGACCAATACAGGTATTTCACTTTTCCGAGTCTTTCTTTCAGCTATGACGCGGGAAGAGAGGGATTTTCAGCACGAGAACTCGGCATGGCCGTCAATCCCGAGAACGACAGGAAAAAATATTCCATAACCGCCGGCGCGGCATTCGACGACATGGGGATACCGAATTCTTTCAGCGTAGGCGTCAACATTCTCTATTCAAAGACGATGAACGATTTCACAGTCGACACTGTTTTCACGGGGATAGCCTCCGACACAATCAGAAGGGCTCTGCCCGGCAAGGCTGCCATAGACGAATTCACATTCCCGCAGATATACGTATCTGCGAATTTTCTGATATGGAAATGGCTTTCAGCTCATGCTTCCGTAGATTATTCCTTAAAAAGGGTTTCTGAGACAGTAGAAAGATCCAACGTCTTCTTCGAAAGCGGTTCTTACGTTGTCAGAAAGGCGGAAGAAAAAAGGTCGAGATACGAAAGCGACATTTCTTTCGAGCTCGGAGGAGAGATAACAATTTTCGAGGACCTGAAAATCAACTTCACAATAGATGATTTAATTCTCTATCACGTCCCTTATTACATATCAGGAGACAAAACTTTCGTCGTCGTCACTAAATTGACCGCGTGGTATCAGTTCTGAAAAATAAGGGTAAATTTTTCGGATTTGTTTTTTTCGTCTTTTTTACTTCTGCGGTCTTTTTTGAACCTGCAGGGTTTGCAAAGGATGTATCCGAAGACGCCCAATGGATATTCGATAACATTTTCGAGAAAAATTTGAACCCTCAGGAGAGCCTGGCGGTCTTTAATTCCGCTATATATCCTGCCAGAAGTTATCGAAGGTTTTTATGGGCGGAAAATCTTCCTGAAGATATACGCAGAAGATACGTTCTTTATCCGAGGTTTTCACAGGAACCGCTCGAAGACTACAGGCCTTTTTTCTTCAATATCCTCGCAGACAGTCTCGATAGCTGTTCTGACACCCGAGAGGCAGTCGAGAGGATTTTCAGGTGGACTTCGTCCGTATTGAAATTCAGACAGACTTCGAGAAGGGATCAGGGACCTTTGGAGACTTATTATTCAGGGTTCGGAAGATGTGAAGAACTCATGATTTTTTCAGCGTCTATATGCAGAACATTCGGAATCCCTGCAAGACAGGCTTATGTTCCTTACTGGTCATTCACAGACAACAATCACGCATGGACTGAGGTTTATATCGGTGGAGATTGGCACTACATAGACGAAGGCGCAGTCCTGGACAGGACATGGTTCACTGAATATCTGCAAAAAACAGCTCTGATACTCGCCATAGCTCCGGGGAAGCCTGAAGGGGAAGAAGTTGTGAGGATTTTTTCGGATGCTTCCCTAATAAACAGGACAGGCGCTTATGCCCCTGCCGGGACATTGGCATTTTACGTGACAGACGGCGATGTGCCCGTTGAGTTTTCAAAAGTGTCGATTTACGCATACAACTGGGGAGCATTGAGGGAATTGATTTGGCTGAAAACAGGAGAAGACGGGAAGGTATATCTGACCTGCGGCATTGTCAGCGTTTTTGCTTTGGCTGAAAAAGACGGGAAAAAGGCTTTCGGCGTATTTGAGCCGCTCAAAGACGATACCCTGGTCTGTTCTCTTTCTCTGAAAGAATACATGTACCCTGACACCTTGTTTTACATGAGGGTTCGATGACGACCATAACTTTTTTTTTCTGCTTCGCGTTGTCAGGAAGTATTCTCAGCCCTGAAATACTCGAAAACGCCGGGAAAAAATCCCATCTTATAGAATCAACAGTGAATCTAATTGAAGACGGCATTAAAAAGGAAAAAGCCCTCGAGCTGATAGCAATACTCGGGACTATAGACCTTCTGGAATTCGATTCAGCTCTCTTTATGAAAAATTTAGATCATTCTCTGCCGTATCTGACGGAAAAAAGCATTCCCGACTCAATTTTTCTCAAATACCTTCTCGATTACAGGATACTTTATGAACCTCCTTCTCTTTACAAACCCCTCCTCAAAGATTTTTTTTGGAATATATCTTTTGAATCTCCGATTATGACGGCTTGCTCCTTAAACAGTTGGTCGGATAGACACATAAAAGAGGAACCCATGTCTCTTCTCGGCCCGGGCAGGTCTGTCCTGCGGATATTCGAAAGCCGAGAAGCGACCAAAATGGAAAAAATTATATTCATCGCCGCGGCGTTGAGGTCTCTTGGATTTCCTTCACGCTTGGTCTTTCTCCCGTCGGGGACTAAAAGTTTTGAGCCCTGCGAATGGATTGAGATATTCGACGGTTCCTCATGGGTCCCTTTTTATCCATGGGCGGCTGATCTATCAGGAGATTTCAGCCTTCCCGGACGAGAGCACGGAGTGAGTATTGTCTACGCCTTTGGGGCGGCAGGCTTTGAAATACTTACGGAGAAATATGCTCACTGCGGGACCTTCGTAATCAATCACATTCACCTTAAAGACGGTGAAACGGATTATTCTTTGAACTTATTCTGCAACGGGAGCTTAAAACCCCTCGATTATTTCGATTTTCCCGGTGAAGAAGATGAATATTTCGAAGCGTCTCTCGGTGAGGGAGATTATATTTTTGTCGCGGGCTGTAGGGATGAAGAAGGCTCCTCGTCTGTCGAGATGTTCTCTTTTTCGGTGAAAAACGGCGAAAAAACCGAAATAACGCCGAGTGCGCCCGAGTTTTTGTTTTCGATCCCGAGAAAACTGCCTGAGAGTGTTTTTGCCATTCTTGCTGATCTCGGTTTAGAGACTCCGTGCGCCGTAATCTCAGGAGAGAAAGGTTCGGAACCCACACTTAGAATGCTCGCCGGTATTTTTGAGGATTGTCCCGAAATATTGATATACGGGCAGGATTCTGAAATCTTTTTATGTCTTGAGTCTGAAAGCTTAAAAAATCTCTGGGACCCTCCTCTGGAATATCCCGCGGTTATCTGCCTTGATTCGTGTGCTGAAAAAAGCATTGTCTTTGAAGGATATGACCCAGGAATCGGTAAAAAAGTGAGGAAATGGATGTTATCTTTGGAAGAGGAGACGAGATGAAGCTTTTTATCACAGGAGGAGCCGGATTTATCGGCTCCAACTACATAAGATGCAGGTTCAAAAAATTTCCCGCTGATTCAATCCTGAACTACGACCTCTTGACATATGCCGGAAACATCCAAAACCTTCAAGATATAGAGAATTCGGATTCTGACTACAGTTTCGTCAGGGGCGACATCTGCGATGCTGAAAAAGTCCGCGAAACCTTAAAAAAGTTCGGGCCCGACGCGGTAATCAATTTCGCCGCGGAAAGCCACAACAGCTATTCCGTCGTAAATCCGGGCGTTTTTTTCAGGACAAACGTTATCGGAACACAGACGCTTCTTGAGTGCGCGA
This sequence comes from Caldifarciminota bacterium, assembly GCA_016929715.1. Lineage (GTDB taxonomy): Bacteria > SDB-A > SDB-A > SDB-A > SDB-A > JAFGIG01. The sequence continues at coordinate 1,703 of JAFGIG010000101.1, read as the reverse complement.
GAAAAGAGAATATCCCGAGATTTCACCATATTTCCACTTGCGAAGTTTACGGCGACATGGATTTGGACGAAGAGAAACCTTTTTCGGAAAACTCTCCATACAGGCCGAGAACTGTTTACAACGCATCAAAAGCTTCCGCCGATCACGCGGTCAGGGCGTATCACAATGTCTATGGGCTGAACGCGACCATAACGGTTTGCTCGAACAATTACGGCCCTTACCAGTTCCCCGAAAAGCTTATCCCGCTTTTTCTAACAAATATTTTTAGGGGTAAAAAAATTCCTCTCTATAAAAACAGCCATAATAAAAGAGAATGGCTTTTTGTGGAAGATCACTGCCATGCAGTGGATTTGGTTCTTGAAAAAGGCAGACCCGGACAGACCTACAACGTTGGGAGTTCAATAGAAAAAAGCGTCGAAGACATTGCCGGAGCTCTGCTGAAAATTACTTCCGCACCCGATAGCCTGAAGTCTTACGTTGAAGACAGGCCGGGACACGACAGAAGGTATCTTCTCGACAGCTCTAAGATAAAGAAAGAACTCGGCTGGCAGCCGGTCACAGGATTCGACGAGGGGTTGGCCGCGACTGTGAAATGGTATAGACAAAACCGTCTCTGGTGGGAAAATGTGTCTAAAAAATCGCCTGTTGACGAAACGGGCTGGTGAATTCAGTGTTTTCTCATCACAAGCACATCCCCTTCTCTTCCTTCCTCCCATGTGTTGAAACCTTCTTTTCTCAGGGTTTCGAGCAATTCTTTCGAGTAAGATGGGACCATGACGCTCATGTATTCTTCTTCTGACTTTAATGCTCTTTCGGCAATAGCCGGAATGAGTCCGAGGACATATTCTTTTGAGGGTTCAAGAGGAGTAAAAATATCCTTGAACGCGCGTCTGGGCTGAATGAAAAATTTTCCGCCGAAATCGTAGAGAAAGGTTTTTTTTCTAAGCCACAGCGGTGTATCGGAACATTTTTTTACGAACTCCCATCCCACGGGTATGTATTTTTTGTATGAGCAATTTTCAGTGAAATACTCGAAATCATGGGAAAGTTTTATTTGATTTTCAGGGCAGGATTTGAAATTTTGAGACTTAGCTGACAGAGAGGTGAAAGTTTCGGCTCTGTCGAAGCCGTCTCTCGTGGAGAGGGAAAGAGATTCTTCGTTGAGGTAATAAGTTGCAAATTCGGCGTTTTGGGCTTTTCCGCTTTCGATGAGCTCAGCGGTTTTTTTCGCAGTGAAATCGTATAAAACTCTTCCGAAACCGTGCTTTTGAAAATTTTTATGAACTCTGAGTCCCTCGAGCCATGCGGTTTTGCAGGGATAGAGAGATATCTTGACAGTTCCTATTACCGAGCCTTTGTGTTCGAGAACCCAAAAATTCCCGTCTTCGAGCCATTCTTCGAAAACATCTTCGAGAAAATCGTATCCGTCCCAAGTGTTTTTTGATATGTCTGATATAAAGGGCATATCTTCTTTTCTGCATTCTCTTATAAGATATCTTTCCGGCATTGCTCCTCCGCGAATTATAGTTATGTAATTTATCAAATCAGCCGGCGTCCGACAAGGGGTTAGTTCATTTTTTCTTGACACGGATTTTCAATCCTGTAAAATTAGACGAACTTGGGTCCGTAGCTCAGTCGGTTAGAGCATCTGACTCATAATCAGGTGGTCGTAGGTTCGAGTCCTACCGGGCCCATTGACAATT
>JAFGIG010000016.1 GCA_016929715.1 Caldifarciminota bacterium | reverse complement strand
GTATTTCTATTTTGAAAGTTATGCCTGAAATTTTATACGAATTATTAGTCAAATGATGATTAAAGTGGTTGGGTTATTTCGGGCTGGGACCATACGTGCACTGACCTCCTTGATTTGCGGCGCTCGCGCCGTCAGCACATACAGATCCCTGCGCGGCGCTCCCGGCAATGCAGTCAAATTTTGCGGTTGAACCGCTTATGCATTGTTCATGCCCCCCGACAACACCTGTCCCGCTTCCGCAGGAATTCGCGCTTGATCCCACCATACACATCCCCTCAGGATATTCGTTTGAAAATAACTGAGCTTCCAAAGAGGTCATTGAGAAATCACAAATAAAGGGTTTTATGTATTTTTTTTTCATATTGACAGTTTATTTTAACAAATTATAGCAACAATTTGCAATATTACAGAAAAAATTGGATAAATAAACTGCCTTTATTCACCATGAGACAAAAACGAACAAGGGTATATTATTGTAGTTTAAGATAAGGTCAATTTTCCGGGCTTGTGCCGTTCATGCACCATCCGCCGCCGCCGCCCGTGGCATTAGTCCCTGCGGCACAGAGATTGCCTGCGGCTCCTGTCCCTGCCGCGCAGTCATATTGAGCCGAGCCACCGTTGGTGCACTGGCCCGGACCGCCTGTGGCGTTCATGCCTATATAGCACATATTAGCGGCTCTGCCGGCTTGGCATCCGCCTTCGGTGGAAGAGCCAGAGCTCGTCTCAAGCTGGCCTTCTGCAGTTGGTGTATTGAAATCCCTTATCCAGGGTTTTATATATTTTTTTTTCATTATTCCTCCGAAGAAATCATGGTATGCACTTGATTATACCCTTTTTTAACAGATTATCAACGAAATCTTCGATTTCTTTTTCCATCTCTCCAGAGTTTTCAGCTTCATATTCGAGAGACATTTTTTTTAATATTTCTTCTCTTGTGTTATTTCCGTCGGCATATTTCAAGACAGAACACCCCGTTTCGTTTAATATTCTGAAATCTCCGGTTTTGACATTATAGACAAGGCCTTCGTCGCCTTCTGTTCGGAAAACTATGTCCGGATCCAAGATCACTCCCCCGGGTTTTCCCTTAAATTCAGAAGATTGGACAATGTCTTCGCCGCTCAAAACACTCTTTCCGATAAAAGGGTGAAATCTCTCCATATCTTTGTTTTTCTCATAAATCTTCCTCTTGAAGAGAAGATATACTTCCTCATCTTCGAGTTTCAATCTCTCTATTTTTATTATTTTAGAACCTATTAGAAATTTTATCAACGGAGAAATTTTTACCGAAAGGTTAAACATAAAGTTTCTTATTTTTTTTCTAAAAAAAGAATAGTAGTAAAATAATATCTTCTCAGCTCTGCTTAAATATTTAATTCTGTCATCTTTGACGACTGCGACCACCTTAAATTTTATTTTTTCAGATTCAACCCAGCCGTCTGTTTTATCCTTGTTCAACCCTTTTGTCAGAACCATCATCTTTTTTTTCTCTCGTCGGGTTTTCACAATAGTATGAGCAACGAGACGTTCTCCTCTCTCAAAGACCACTATTTCACCTTTTTTGAGGTCATCTTCTGTTGTCCTAACCGCCGTGAGAACATCCGATGTCTTCAATAGCGGAAGCATACTATTGCCTTTTATGACAAAAAAGCGAAATTTTTCATTTTGAAATTTCATTTCAATAGACGGGATTTCGGAAAAAGACCGTTTTCAAAAGCTTCAGAGCAGAAACTGAAACCTTCGAAAAAGCCCCCTGTTCTGTTGTAAGTTTCGGCAACGCATTTCCCGAGGCAGTATTTTTTGTGAACGCAGTCTCCGCAGATGCCGGTGAGATTATCGGGGATGTTTTCTCTTATCTTTTTCAGCACTTCATTTTCAAACCATATTTTTTTTATTCCTTCTTCAACGCAATTCCCGAAATCGAGCTCTTTCTTGACCGAACCTATTCCGCATACGCTCGCCTTTCCGTCGCATAATATCCCGAGAATACCGAGAATGCCGCATGTCCCAAAGCCGTGAGACGCGAGATGAGAGAGGCTCTGAAAAGCCGCCGGAACATCGAAAATGATGTCTAAACCCGAATTCTCACTCGCTCTATGGAAATCTTTCTTTATTTCCAGAATTTCACCGACTACGAACAATTCGCCGGAATCGCGCATTTTCTCGGATCTCGAAATAAGAGTGACGGGATTTATCTTCAGACTCGTCCCCCCTATTTTTTTCACGAAATCCGGCATTTTGTATAGGTCTTCTATGTTTTTTTTGTAAAGGGAAAAAATGACCTGAAACGGCATCCCCTTCTTTTTGAGATTTTCGGCGCCTCTGAGCGTTTCTGAAAAACACCCTCTGACCGCCCTCAAGTCTTCATGGCAGGTTTTACTGGCACCGTCGAGTGAAATTGCGACAAAACTCGCATTCTCTTTCATTGTCTTTGCCGCCTGTTCGTCTATCATTGTTCCGTTCGTCTCTATAGTCACGCCGAGATTCAGACCTTTTATACCTTTTATAACCTCGAGTATTTCAGGATGCAGAAAAGGTTCTCCTCCTGTCAGCTTTACAGAAACTAAGCCTATTTCTTTGGCTTCCTCGAAAATCTTTTTTAATGCTCTCCACGAAAGATACTTTTGAGCTTTATTGGCAAAAACAGGATCTATCCAGCAATGCCTGCACCTGAGATTGCATTCTCCGGAGAGATACATGTAAATTGTCCTCAGCAAAGGGACGTCATTCCGAAAATTCTGCACCAGTTGTTTCTTTCAGCTTTCTATAACAATCCACAGTGTTTGCTTTGATAAAATCTTCAGGCGTCACTCCGGCAAGAGCGGGGCAGCTTCCGTTGCAGTAAAGATTCCATTCACATTCCCCGCACCCGGGTGCTTCACGAACTGCAGTTAGTCTTCTCTCTTTCATTTTTTTCAAGACCGGGCTGTTCAGCCATATATCCCTTATAGGATCGATGTTTATCTTTCCAAGTTCAATGTCTGGGAGCATATTGCAGGGGACAATGACGCCGTCGTGATGAACGGCAAGTTTGTTATAAACGCATCCGCAGGCTGTTAGATATCCCATGCCTGATCGGGGTTTCTCACCGTTTTTTTTCAATTTCTCCATTAGTCTGTATTCACGCCATTTAGCCAGAGGTCCAGCTTGGGCTATTATTCTGCCGTCGAATTTTTCGGATAGATGGCCGAGTGTTTTTATGGCTTCGACTTGTTCAAAAGGGTTTAAAGTGATTTTTCCTTCGTTGGCGCAGCCGGCTCCCATGGGTATGGCGTCGTTCGTGCTGAAAGAAGACAGTCCAATTTCTTCGAGCAGGAATTTCGCCGTTTCTTCAAGATAATCTAAATTGAATTTGTTCACAGTCATTCTGACAGATACATTTAATCCGGCCTCTTTTGCCCTAATCAGTCCTTTTAACGCTTTTTCAAAACTTCCAGTTCCCCTCGACAGGTCATGTATATCGGCATTCGGACCATCAATAGAAAATTGAATATATGAGAGCCTTGTCTTTCTCCTGCCCTTCTCGATTTCTTTAACTTTCTCCTCGTCAAATAGCGTTCCATTCGTGAGTATCGAATATCTGAGATTACTGCCGATGACGGCGTCAATAAAATCCCAGATGTCTTTCCTGAAAAAGACCTCCCCTCCGCTGAGACATAAATTTTCCACAGCAAGATTTTTGAGTTCCGTAAAAAACTTCTCCCACTCTTTTATTTCCAGGTCTTCCCTGTTTCTCATCTCTTTTTCGTAGAAACAGTAACTGCATTTGAGATTGCAGTTTTTCGTAACTGATACGTCAAATGACGTCGGCGCTTCATACGAAAATATATAATCATTTCTGATCCTGTGTTTTTCAGGCAAATTCAGAACTCTTGCAAAGCCTCCCGATTCGAGGCTCCCAAGAAACTCTGATACGTCTTTTTTTGCGGAGCTTTCATCTGGCGAGTCGAATTCTTCCGCTAAAGCGCGACTTATATCTTCTATGGACCTGCTTCCGTCGAGCATTTTCCAGATAATAACACCGGTCGAATTGATATATCTTCTTCTTCCGGTGTCGGGGTTAAAAACACTCGCCGTGTTTTCGCCGAGCATTCTCACGGAAATTGAATCTCTGAGCAGGTAGTATTTCATAGCCACCTGACTATTTTAAGGCACAGATATAAAAGTTCAAGCGATTTAATCCTATATCCCGCAGAGATTCTTAAAAGGACAGTATTTGCAGGATATTTCAGACGGCAAAGCGTTGAAACGGGGATTGTAAAGAAGGTCCCTCATAACGATTTGGAATATATTTTGGAATTTATCCCAAAAAGCTTCCCTGTTTTCGCCGGTGAAAACTATTTTTTCTGTTTCTTTCCCTGTTTTTCTCAATAAATAATACTTCGCGTTGGTGTTTCTGATTTCTCCGCCGTTTTCTTCCATCCACATTTTTATATACAGTAAGACCTGATAACAGCCGCAGTTTTTCAGAAGTTTCGGAAATTCATTTCTGTAATCATCCTCTCCGAGTTCCGGCAATTCCGGAACTTTCATTTCCATAAAATTTTCATTTTTGTTCTCAAAAAGTTTTTGTTCTTTCTTTGTCTTGTAGTCGCAAATGAATGTCTCCTCGCCGATGCGCTCTATTCTGTCAATTATCCCTCTGAACTTGACTGTATATTCTCCTATCTCAAAACTTTTTGAGATTTCCTTTTCCATTGCGATTATTTCCGTTCCTTTATCTTTCATATTTGTCTCGTCCCACTTTACGAAATTTTCAAGCATTCTCTTTACTCCCCAGAACTTAATCTTTCCCGTCCCTTCATCCGAGACTATGCCCCTCTCTTTAGATATTTTTTCTAAAATTTCACCGATTTTGCCGCTTTTTTCTCTGTAATAACTGTAGAGTGATTCATGGACAACCGACCCTACGGATGCCGCATCCGGAGTTTCTTCGAGCGAAGCTTTTTCTTCCATGCCCAAAACTTTTTTATAATAAAATTTCATTGGACAGTAAAGATAATCTTCAAAAGAAGTCGGCGAAAGATTTTTATTGGTTATAATTTCCTTTATTTTATCAGTTTTTTCTATAGACAGGGATTTCTCTGATTTTCTGAGTGAAAAATTAAGGTTTTTTGTTGCGATGAGATCATTTTTTTCCGGATATTTATGGACAAGAGATTCAATAAACCTGCTTCTTTTTACTATTCTTCCGCCGATTTTTTCCGGATAGAATATTTTCACGGATTTCGCTGATGAAAGTATCGAGAAAAAATTATAGGCGTAAACATTCTCCCATTCTGCGTATTGTCTCATCGAGAACAGTTCTTTTATGTCGCCGGGCAAAAGAGGGTCGTATTTGGAGACATCGGGCATGATTCCTTCGACGCAGTCTGCGATAAAGACCGCTTCAAAGTTCAAGTTCCTGAACTCAAGCGCGCCCATTACCTGAATCCCTTCAAGCGGATTTCCGACAAATCTAACGGGGACAAGTGACATTTTTTGACCAATGAAATTTTCTTTTCCCCGGTCGTTTTGGCCTTCTCCCGCTTCCGGATTCTTTTCCGAAAACTCCTCTAATTCCGCGAGCGCCTCTTTCGCTGAATTTATAAAATCTCTGAAGAAAAGGTAGTTTTTCCCCCCGCCGGATATGAGATCGAGACACTTTGATATTCTGTTGCATAGCTCTTTGAGATTTTCTTCTCCTGAAGGCAAGAAATTCAGGTCTATATTTTTCAACGCTTCGGAAAATTCTTCCGACAGGCTTTTGTTTTCAAAACCGCCCTTGCCGTCTATTTGAAGATACAATATGTTTTTTTCTATTATCAATGTCTCAATTCTGTGCATCTCTTTTCTCAGGTCTGTATTATTTTGGGAACCTCCCGAAAGTTTCAGGTAGGGGTGCTTTATCAATTGGAGATAGAGCCGGGCGGGAACTCTGCCGTTATTAAAATTTTTAGAAATTTCCAAAATGATATCTATGAGCTGAAAAAGAGATGTCCTCTGAAAAGGATAGCTCAAAGTGATGTTAAACTTTACGCTTTCTTTTTCAAATCTCGAAATTACATTGCTGACAAAAGACATCAAACTCGAGGGATCCGGAAGCAAAATTCCTATTTTAGTAAGATCCGCCCCTTTATTTACTCTGAGATACTCCGAAAGAGAATCGCATATCTGTATCATTTCGTGCTCCGGGTTGGAACAGGGATATATCTGTATCTTACAGGACAAATCAACATCTGAAATTTTCGGACTTTTCGGCGGTTTTCCTCCGATTTCCTTCACGGTTTCAAATGCTGTCCTGAAAGGCGAAAGAGAGGGATTTTTGTCTTCCTTTTGAGCCCTGACGAGAAAAAGGGAATCATTGCAGTTTTTCAAAATATGCCGGATTAAAACTTTTTCGCACGGATTCAGAGCATAGAATCCGGCGAAAATATAGGAATCATAACCGGGTTCCGGGAGAACACCCTCTTTATCTTCCGACTTTATTCTTCTGTAAGCCATTCCCCTCGTAAAAAATTTGTTATCTTCGTGTATCTTGCTGTAAGAGTCGGTTATCTCGGGCAGTTTTGTTATAAAATCCTTGTAAACTTCGTTGTATTCTCCGAGAGAAGAAAACTTTTCATAAACTGCGGTCTGCTCAAGAATCTTTTCGGCTTCGATTAGAATTTCTTCGATACCGGATATAATTTTTTGAGCCCACGGATAAAAAGAAAGAAAACTGCTTGAGTCTTGCTCTCCTGCGTAGAGTTTTTTGCCCATGAAAATATCTTTCACAATCCTGTATAGAAAATAAGAGGACTGAATGTCGTCTGAAAGAGAAAATCCCGGCGAAGATTGAAGATAGAGTTCGGTGACGAATTCATCTATTGTGCCCATTGCAGGCAGAATGGCCGTCTCTCTAATCCTGTGCTTGAACTCCTCTTTGAGAAAAAAACCGAATCTTTTTGAAGGAAAGACAATCCTGACCTTTGAAAGGCTCGAATTCATTTTCAGAGCTTCGTCTGCGGTTCTTTCGACGAGGTTTTCGGAAAAATCCATTATCTCAATCTTCGACATAAAAAACCTTCGATTCGTTCAAATAGACGACTATCAGCTCAATTTCGTTTTTGCCGAATAATTTTCGGACCTGACTTTTGTATTTCTTGAGCTGTTCCGAATACTCCTTCTCTCTTTCTCTGCCGGTTTTATAATCCAGTATAGCTGTAAAATCATCGCCAATAACAATTCTGTCGGGCTTAAAAATCTCGCCTTTGTCAGAAAGTATTTCTCTTTCATTGAAAAAGGTCAAAGCGCCGACAAAGTATTTCGACATCTTTTTCCCCGACAGAAAGCTAAACATGCTTTTCTTCTCTTCTTCGCTCAGAACTAACAGGTCGAGTCTCCTTTTGAGATCTTCCTTGAATTCTTCAGAATTTCCGTATGCGCCTAAAAAAGACAGTGACCTGTGGACGGCATCTCCTTTCCTGCGCTCGCAAGATTTAAAATCGCCGGTTTCATAGACAATATAAGAATCTTTAAGTTCCGCAACAGAAGCTTTCTTGGGCGGAATATCCAAATATGTAACTGATTTTTCCTCATTTTTTTCTTTCCGGTGAGGGTTGCCGAAATACAACGCTTCTGAATTATTCAGCTTCTCTTTTATAAATTTGTTTTGCAGGACAATTTCATTGAAAAATGTGATTTTGCGAATATCCATTTTATTTTCTTTCGGTTACCATATAGAGTCCGTTTTTAGCCCTTGTCATCGCGACATACAGAAGATTCAGCTCGCCTATGTTAAAATCAGTAATTTTTTCATCATACATTGTTTTTAATTTTTCAGAAAATTTAGTCCAATTTTTCACTATATATCTGACACCGGCCTCATCGGCAGAAATATTATCATTGCCAGAATCTAAACTCTCGGACAAATTTAATATTACATTTTCAAATTCCAGCCCTTTAGAACTGTGAATTGTCAGAAGTCTCACTTTGTTTTCGCCATGCGGTATATCTATGTTGTCCTTTTTGTTTTTTTCATCCGGAATATTCTCCGTGTAGGCTAAAAAAGAAGAAATCGAAGTTTTGCGGTCATTTTCGAGGTCATGAAGAATCTCTCCCAGTTTTATCAGGAAAAAAGAGGATTCCGAAAAATTTTCGTATATTTTGAATCTGTATATCATGTCCTGAAATATGTCGTATGCTGTCATGAACCCGACATTCTTAAAAAATGGTTCGACCAACTGTTTCCAAAGCTCCTGGTTTTTTTCCCTGAAAACAGTGTAAAAAGCCTTCTTGACGCCGTAGTATATCTCATCGGTATGATTGTATTTTATTCCGCACGAATCCGCGGCTTTCATCAAAAGAGAACTTTTGGCGAACTCATAAAAGCTCAAATTGTCCGGCGGAAAATCGAGAAATTTCATGAAAGAGACTATTTCTTTCACAAGAGGAGCGTTAATAAGGCAGGCAGATTCTTCTGTAATGCATTCATGCCCTTTTTCCGTGAGATATTCAAAAAGGCTTTTAATATTGTCGTTTTTTCTCAGGAGGACAGCTATATCTCTGTTTTCCCATCCCTTTTCTTTTATCTTCCGAATAGCTCCGTCTATCGCCGAATATATTCCGTCTTTTTCAACTAAATTTATCTCGACATAGCCCTTGCCGGATTTTTCATTTTTCCCGCAATTTTGAAAAACGCCGGAGTAGTTTTCTGTAAATAAACTTTCAAGCCCAAAAGAAGGCAGAAAACTGAAATTCTCCTCTTTCCAAAAACTGTTGTTGAACTCAATTATCTCTCCGCCGCTTCTGAAGTTATTCGGTAAATTCTCTTTATAGCTTTTTCCCTCAATGATGCTTTGTCTTAAGCCGAAGAAATCCACTATTTTTTGCTGATCGAGCATTCCGGGCTCGATTCCTCTCCATAGATATATCGCCTGCTTTCTGTCCCCGACAATAAAAAGAGAACTTTCACCTTTTTTGGACAATACTGCGTCTCCCGCCAGAGGCGCGAGCATTTTCAACTGAGCCGTGCTCGTGTCCTGAAATTCGTCTATCAGGTAATGGGTATAACGTTCTGAAAGTTTTATATAGAGATACGGCAGGGATTCTGGTTCAAGACTATCTTCTATAAGGCGTGGAATCTCGTAAATATATACTTTGTCTTTTCTTCTCATGCTGAAAAATTCATCAAAGTCGCAGGTCAAATTATACAGCGCGGCTAATTTAAGGGAAGAATACAGTTCAATAAAATCTTTAAGAGCTTTTTTGAAGGGTTTTAAAACATCAGCTATCATTTCGCTGGATTGCTTTTCCGATTTTTTTTTATTCAATATGTATTCAGGATCTTCTGTCATAAAGCGTTTTTCCGCTATTTTCAACAGAGTTTTTGTGTTGTCTTTATTTTCGTCAAGTGAAAGGAACAGCTTGGACATGCCTTTTGAAAAAGTAGTGTTACTTATCTCACCGGCGAGTTCTTTTATTACAGCGTAAAAGTTTTTTCCGTGAGCGACGCATTTATTGCTTTTTTCAATGTGTTTTTTTTTCAGTTTCTCTATGTCAATTTTTTTAGAACCGTGCTTTTTCTTCTCGAATATTTTTTTAATTTCATTTTTCAGAGTTCTATCTAAATTTATGTCCCAATTGTCTCTATAGACAAATAAAATATTTTCGAGAGAGGCTTCGACCTCTTCCCATTCGTCTGCGACCTTTTTGACCAGAAAATTTTCTGTCAAATCCATGAGGTCGTTTTTCAGGCTATCTTTGAAATTAAAGTCCGCATTTATGCCTTTTATTTCAGGAGAAATGACTCTGAGAATACTCGCGGAAAGGGCATCTATTGTCCCTGTGTTAAAATCCGAATAACAGTTTGTGATGAGCCCAAGAAAAAATTTTGACCACAAAGAAATTTTTTTTCTGTCTTCTTCTGATTTCAGTCCGCATCTTTCAGAGACTTCGGAAAAGGCTCTGTCTATTACCTCCTCTCTATTTTCTGTGTCAGAAAATTTCAGAAGGTTATCGAGTATTTTCTCGCTCATCTCGTTGGCGGCAAGATTACTAAAAGTTACGGCAATTATTGAATTTAGCGTCTTTCTGAATTCTTCAATGTCTGCTTTGGTGAAATCTTCAAAGGGATTTCTGTCCCGGATTACTTTCCTGAAAGACAGAAACAATAAGGACAGATATTCCGTCGCAAGTTTAGTGGTCTTTCCCGAACCCGCAGAAGCTTCCACTATTTTTAGGTTTATATCATCGCTTTTCACATAGGAGTTTTCCACCTAAAACCGAGCCCTTCCACACCCTTGACTGTCGAGGTCCCGGAAAACCTGAAAAGATACGCCGCCGTCTCGGCGGCTTCTTCGGGCGTCATCCCGCATTCAAAGATGAGATTGAGGTAATAAAACTCAAAAACGGCGCTTCCCGCCCAGTCAACAGGCTGAACATATCCCGAGACGACAAATCCGTCCTTCCAGTCTCTCCTCGACTTTATTATTTCATCAGGTGTGTTTCCGGACATTATATTGCAGGAGCTGAAATGCACAAGCCGCAGATTTTTACAAGGAGCGAGTGCGCTGACAATAACATCGGAACGGGCTATCCCGTCTCTGAGGACAAGCCCGTCTTTCTCACCGTGAGTCGCAAAGAGAATATAGACATCGCCGGGAAGAATTGCAGTTTCCGCGCAAAAATTAATCAGGTCTTTCCTGTCGTGGACAAATCTCTGTCTGACTTCGACGTTTTCCAGCCTTGCGAAAAATGCCCTAAGCATCTCTCCGAAAGAATATTCTCCCTCGTCGAGCGACTCCTGCCACTCTGCTTCGAAGACTACGAGCCATATAGCTGAAGAGTCCCGCAAAGATGTCCTCATCCCCGTCCATTCATACCAGTTTTCCGTCCCGTCCTGTCGCCATTCTCCGCTGAACGACATACCGTCTGGTGAAAGTTCAAACCAGCCTTCTCCGGTAGCCGAAGGTTCAGTGTATCTGAATCTGAATCTGCCCCCCGGTTCTATCCTGCCCTCAATTTTGCAGTAACCGCTGAAAAAATATCCGCCGCTCACGGCATCGCCGTTCTGCTCGAGTATCATTTTTCCGTAAGTTGTTTCCCAACTGCCTGAAAAATCAGCGGGATAAGACAAAGAAATGCAAACAATAGAAAAAATAATTATCAACACAGGCTTTTTCATTTTGTCACCGCCTTTTCAAATATTTCTTTAGCCCATCTTCTCGCTTCTGCCGCCGCTTTTTCTGTTTCTTCCTTCACAGGATCTTTAAAATCCGTCTTTCCTAATATTTCTCTGTATTCGGAGGCTTTTTCCATTTTTTGGAGAGTTTTTCCCTTGCCTCCTCCGTGACAGCAAAAAAACGCGACTTTCTTATCCGTCAGATCGGCAAGCGAAAAAAATGTTTTCAGAGGCGGTGCGTAACTCCCCGCCCAGACGGGCGTTCCTATGAACAAAAGACTGTAATCTGCCGGGTCCAATGGCAATTTTTCAAGGACGGGCTTTTT
>JAFGIG010000100.1 GCA_016929715.1 Caldifarciminota bacterium | reverse complement strand
ACTCAGTAGTAATTTATTTGATAAGCTGACTCCAGAGAATCCCCGCCGCAATCGCGCTTCCGATGACACCTGCGACATTCGGACCCATGGCGTGCATCAGCAAGTGGTTCGTCGGATCCTCTTTGAGTCCCACAGCTTGAGCAACTCTTGCGGAATCAGGAACAGCGGAAACACCCGCAGCTCCGACAAGGGGGTTTATTTTATCCGCAGGTTTTAAAAAGACATTCATGATTTTCGCGAAAATGATGCCACCCGCTGTAGCGATAGCAAAAGAGAATGCTCCGAGAGCGAATATTTTCAGCGACTGAGGTGTAAGAAAATACTGTGCCTGAGTGCTCGCTCCAACTGCAAAACCTATTAGAATTACCGCTATATCGTTAAACGATGTTCTCGCTGTCGAGGCCAGTCTTTCCGTGACGCCGCATTCTTTTAATAAATTCCCAAAAAACAGCATCCCCAAAAGTGATATTGCGCCGGGAGCAACGAAACAGGTGACGAAAAAAGCTATTATTGGGAACAATATCTTTTCGATTTTAGTCACCTTTCTGGAAGGCCTCATTTTTATAAGCCTTTCCTTTTTAGTCGTCAACAGCTTCATTATCGGAGGCTGAATCACTGGAACCAAAGCCATGTATGAATAAGCCGATATAGCTATTGCTCCGAGCAAGTGAGGCGCTAGTTTAGAAGACAAAAAAATCGCCGTCGGTCCGTCAGCTCCGCCTATTATGCCTATAGCTCCTGATTCAGCCATTGTGAATCCTAACAATTTCGCCCCGAAAAGCGTTGTAAAGATTCCTACTTGAGCGGCTGCTCCGAGAAGGAGAAGTTTGGGATTTGACAAAAGAGCTGAAAAGTCCGTCATGGCTCCTATACCCAAAAATATAATTGGAGGATAAAGTCCGTTTTTAACACCCCAATAAATGATGTTTAAAAAAGAAGGCCCTGAAGAAGAAACGTCCTGGTACCCCAGAGCCATAGAGGCTTCATAAGGTATGTTTCCGACAATTATGCCGAATCCTATCGGGACGAGAAGAAGAGGTTCATAATTTTTCTTTACAGCGAGATACAGGAGGATGAACCCCACCAAAATCATTATGCCATTTCCCAGAGTAAAATTTCCGAAACTCGAAGTTGTCGTCACATATTTCAAAAAAGCTCTTAATATTTCGATCAGTCCGGTCATCAAGACTCATCTCACTTTCAAAAGGGTGTCACCTTCAAGGACGCTGTCACCCTCTTTTACAGCAATTTCATTTACCTTGCCGGAGACAGTGGATTGTATTTCATTTTCCATCTTCATAGCTTCCATTATCAAAACGACCTGTCCGGCTTTCACTTCATCCCCGTTTTTGACAAGTATCTTTTTTATAAGTCCCGGAAGAGGCGACTGAATGTTCCCTGGTTGCTTCATTTCTACCTGCGCAGGGTGATCGGTAGTCCTCGCTTTGGTAGTGGCATCCATTACGAATTCTGATTTTTTTATTGTCTGTGTTTTTGTTTCTTTATGTTCTTTCTGCAGTAAAACATTGTAAAGAATCCCATTGACTTCAACTTTTGCATATGTTTCTGAGACATCCAAAACATCGACATTGTATTGTCTGTCGTTTATGATAAAAGAATACTTTCTCATTTCTACCTCCAGGACTTTTTGAAAACATTCGGGAAACTGTCCATGTTTCCTGTTTTCCAGGGAGTGACGTTCTTAGTATATTTCTTTAAAGTCAAAATATAATCATGCTCAGCCATAAATTTTCTGTGATACATATCGAGCGCGAGAGCTATTGCGACGGCTTCTTCTTTTGTGACATTAGCGTTCTGCTCTCCGTCTCTTATCTTTTTGTCTCTTTTCTTCTTTTCTTTTGCCTCAATGTTCAGGAGTATGGAATGGAAAATGTTGATAAAAAATTGAAGCAGGACCAGCCCTATAAAAACAACCAACATACCCACGATTGCGAGTAAACCCGGCGTAAGTGTGTCGTCTATGGCTGAATTTATAATTTCAAGAAATATAACCATTGCTCTATAGCGGGATATTCCCGTGTTTTTTTGGAGGCAATGAATCCCTTTTAGTGGTCAGCATTTCAAGTCCTTTTATCAGCCGGAACCGAGTCGTTGCTGGTTCAATCACATCATCGACATAGCCCCTGGATGCGGCAAGATAGGGATTGGCAAATTTTTCAGTATACTCATCCTCGTATTTTTTTGCTGTCTCTTCAGGGTTTTCCGAATTTTTAATCTCTTTTTTATGCAGAATTTCCACAGCACCTCTGGGACCCATAACGGCTATCATAGCAGTAGGCCACGCGTAATTCAGGTCGGCTTTCAAATGTTTTGAACTCATTACATCGTATGCCCCGCCGAAGGCTTTTCTCGTTATTACTGTAAGCTTTGGAACCGTGGCTTCGGCAAAAGCGAATAACAGCTTGGCTCCGTGTTTGATTATACCGCCGTGCTCCTGCTTTGTCCCAGGCATAAAACCCGGGACATCGACAAATGTGATAATCGGGATGTTGAAAGAATCGCAGAAGCGGACAAATCTCGCGGCTTTGATTGAAGCTTCAATGTCGAGAACTCCGGCTAAATATTTCGGCTGATTGGCTACCAATCCGACGGAATACCCGTTCAGCCTGCCGAAACCAACTATTATATTCGGAGCGTAATTTTGATGAATTTCAATGAACTCGCCGGAATCGAGAACATTTTCGATTACGCTTTTCATGTCGTAAGGTTTGTTGGGATTGTCAGGAATTATCTCGTTCAAAAATGGTTCTATTCTGTCAACCGGGTCGCTGCAGGGAAGTATATTAGGGTCTTCCATATTGTTTTGAGGCATGAAACCGAGAAGTTTCCTCACTGTCATGAGAGCTTCTTCTTCATCATCGGTGACAAAATGTGCGACGCCGCTTTTTGTAGAGTGGACGCGAGCTCCGCCCAAAACTTCCTCGTCCACCTCCTCGCTCGTAACAGTTTTGACTACTTTTGGTCCAGTGACAAACATGTAGCTTTTCTTATCGACCATTATGACGAAATCTGTTATGGCAGGGCTGTAAACCGCCCCCCCGGCGCAGGGCCCCATGATGACTGATATTTGAGGGACAACACCGGAATAGGCAACGTTTCTGTAGAATATTTCGGCGTAACCCGCCAAAGATTCTATCCCTTCCTGGATTCTCGCGCCTCCGGAATCATTGAGCCCGATCAATGGCGCACCTACTTTTGCCGCCATGTCCATAACTTTTATAATTTTCTCTGCGAAAGTTTCGGAAAGACTCCCGCCGAATACGGTGAAGTCATGCGAAAAGACAAAAACCAGCCTGCCGTCTATGGTTCCGTATCCTGTCACCACACCGTCAGAAGGGATTTTATTGCCGGCGAGAGTTGGATCGTCGCTTCTGTGTGTAACGAACATGTCAAATTCTTCGAAAGAATTCTGATCCAGCAGTTTTTCCAATCTCTCTCTTGCTGTCATTTTGCCTTTTTCGTGCTGCTGTTGAATTCTTTTTTCACCGCCGCCGAGAAAAGTAAGTTCTCTCATGCTGTTAAGTTTTTTTATTTTGTCTTCATTCATTTTTACCCCTCGAAAGTTCTTCCTGCTTCTCACAGGACAAATGTCCAGAGAGAAGGCAGGTTGAATACATCTTCAATATAAAATTTTGATTCCACCAAAATCACATATTGCTTTATAATACACTAAAAGGAGAAAGATGAAAAGATACAGGCCATGTTCTTTCAGGATTGAATCGGAGATCGGCGAAAACTGCATTATCCAGTCTAAACCTTCAATATACTCCATAAGCCCTTATGTCTGCGATGAATGCACAATGGTCTATCCCGCCTGCGAATATCTCGAAGCCAAAGTTCTTTTGGGAGAAAAAAACACCGGCGGCGTAACGGCAAGCGTGATTGGTGCGAGATGCCTTAAAAAAGGCATAAAATTCAACTCTTTGACATTTGACGAATGCTCAACATGTCCTGAATTCGTCATGAAACTTCCGAGAGCCAAAAATGATGAACTTACAGGTCTTTATCTGAGAGATTATTT
>JAFGIG010000099.1 GCA_016929715.1 Caldifarciminota bacterium | reverse complement strand
TGGAAAGACGAGACCCCTCCTGATCTTGCAAGATTGACTGAAGGTATTTCGTATATAGAAAAAGGCATGCAGTCACTGCTGTAGATTTCGAGTGAAGATTTGAAGAGCTGTCCTTTCTCTCTTGTCACTCCGTCAACATATCCCAGAAGTTCCTTGGTTCCGAGCACAAAATAGTAGTTATTGCCCAAGTCGTCTCCGGTGACGTCTATGTTGACGACAAGAGAAGCCCTTGTTTTTATTTCCTCTTCGTGGGATTTGACATAGCTGTAACTGCCGAGCAAGCCGAGTTCTTCTCCAGAAAACCAAATTATTTTAAGGTCTCTGCCCGGTTGTGATTTTGAAAAGTGTTCTGCGATTTTCAGCAGGGTCACAGTTCCCCCGCCGTTGTCTGTCGCTCCGGGAGAACGGGAGACTGTGTCGTAATGGCCCACGGCGTATGTCAGATTGTCGTCAATGCCTTTTCCCTTTATGTGAGCGATTATGTTTTTCGCTTTTTTTGCCGAAACCTGCTGATCTATCTTTATTTTTACGTATTCTCCGGAGAGTTTCGACAATTTTTTTCCGGTTTCAAAATCAACCACGAGTCCGGGCACGCACCCATCACGGTAGATTTTTTGTCGGTGGCTGAGGCTTCCGGCTTCTCTAAGGCAGGCGCCTATCAGTATGAAAGCTTTTACGCCTCCTTTTTTCAGTTCATCAGAAAGAGATCTTGAGTAAGTGTTGGAGAGGATGATTTTACCCCTGAAAGCGTTTTTTTTAACTCTGACAGTTTCAGCGTTTTCAACAAAAACCATCTCGCCTTCCGTGGAGCAGGATTCGCTGAGACCGAAGGGGTGGGCATTGAAAGCAACACTTTCGGTTATGATTTCAGCTTTTCCTGTTTCAAAAGAAGTCAGGTCGAATTCCTCGAGCTCATATGAAACTTTAAGAGAATCGAGATAACCACAGATTATTTTCCGGGCTTTTTCTTCGCCTTCTGTTCCGGCAAGTCTTTCAAAATCGAGTTCTTTGAGAACTTTTAACGCATTGATCATATAACCTTCCTTTTGAAGCCTGCTATAAGATAAAATGTCAATTAAACTAATTTTACTCTGAATTCGGGATATATAAAACTCTATTATCATGGAAAGAAGAGGGAATTACTGAAGATAAAAAAAATGCAGAAAATACTCCACGTCAGCATGTCCGTTGTCAGGAGAAATCCGAGAGTCTTAAACGCTATAAAAGCTTCAGCAGAATGCGGATATGAGGTTGACTGCGTTTCTCTGAAAGACTGTATTGAGACTTTCAAAGCGGGCGGCGGAAATATCCGGTATTATTTCTGTCCGGTATGTTTTGGGACAGGCGTTTTTGAACTCTTGAGGTATTTGTTTTTTTTTATTAGGTGTTTTTTTTTCATCTGCTCCAGAAGAAATCTTTATGACGCAGTTTTCGTCCACACGATGCCTGATTTTCTCGTATTTTCGGCTCTGGCGGCGAAATACTCGGGAAAGAAAATAATTTTAGATTTTTCGGATATGTTTCCCGAAGTATTTTCAGAACGGCGGTTCGGAAATCTTTTTTTCAGACCCTTTATTTTAGTCGAAAAACTTTCCGCTCTTTTTTCTGACAAGATATTCTGCGTCCACAGGGTTCACAAAGAGCTCCTCGAGAAAAGGAGCGTTCCAAAACAAAGGGTTCAATTTGTCCTCAACATTCCGGATCCCAAAATATTTTTAAGACATAAAAAACACTTTAGAGTAAAAGAAGGTTTTACAATATTTTATGCGGGAAGCGCTTCAAAGAGGTTCGGACTCGATTTGGCTCTGAAGGCTTTTTACGTGGTTTCGGAAAAAATTCCCGACGTCAAATTTGTCATCTTGACAGGAGGCAGAGGCTCAAAGAGGATAAAAAGGGAGATAGAAAAAAGTTTTTACAGGAAAAATATAATTTTCAGAGGTTCCTTTGAAGACCACGAAAGAGCCGTCGAATCTCTCATGTCTGCCGATCTCGCATTGGCGCCTTACAGGAAGACTCAATTCACGGATATGGTTGACTCTCTGAAAGTCCTCGAATACGCGGGGGCGGAAGTTCCTTTTGTATGTTCTGATTTGAAAAGGCTGAGGCATTATTTTTCCGAAAGCGAGTGTTACTTTTCAAAAGCGGGAGATTATAAATCTTTGGCTCAAAAAATTATAGACGCCCTCGAAAACTACCCCGAATCACAAAAAAAAGCCCAGAGAGCAAAATCAGCGCTTGAAAAATACTCTTTTTATAAGCAGATGGATAAATACAAAACGTATTTAATCTCTATCCGCCATTAAACTTCAGTTTTATTATAGCCCTGAGAGAGTTAAATCTGCCTAGAGAAAAATTCACTATTCTCACTGAAAGAGGGGACAGGAGAATCCAGAAGGCGAACAGCTCGTATGCTATTTTCGAAAGAAAAAATGATACAAAAAAGAAAGCCGCTATCTGAATAATGACTAAAATCCGGACTTTTTTTACACCGAACTGCTCGTCTCCGAATGATTTTTCAGCCCATTGGACAAGAACTTTCCGTGTATCGGGCGAGAAAAGCGAATAGATAAAACTGTAGTATAGAATTCCGAAATTCAAAAGGACCTGAACGGCAATCATGCCAAGGAGAGCCATTTTAGGGGCAGAGATGTTTTTTGCGGCGACGGCGGAGGGGAGTTCGTGAAAGCCCGTGTCCAGATAGGTAAAATAACTTATGGCGAAAAAGCCATTGACGAGAAAATACCAGGCGTAAAATAAGGTTTTTTGACCTCCTCCGAGCTTTTTTTTGGATATGACAAGATAGAGCGAAAGAATCCCGAAAAAAATTCCCAGAGCGGAGGCTGTTATGAGCAAAGCCGGCTGAAGGAAATGGCGGGATTCGAACACCAGGAAAATGTAGCCGATTGTCATTGAGATTATGACAGATTCGTTTAAGGCTCTTAATATGTCTTTGAGAAAGAAGGCGATGAACAAAAACGCGAAGACGAAACCGTATGTCATGCCCTGATCCAGAATTATTCTTTCGATAAAATCCTGAGACTTTTCACCGGCAGATACTGAAACCGACCAGACCATCATAAAAATAACGTATAAAAGCATCGCCGAAAAAATCAGCACCGTCCATTTCCGGGGTTTTTTCGTCAGAAGGACAAGGCACTGAATGAGGACTCCCGAAAGATAAGCCAAGAGCGGATTCAATGATCCGCTCCGGAATATCTCAATGAGGATGTGAAAATCCAAAGGTTTTATCAGATGAGCTTTTTAAGCGGGTTTTCCTCTCCAATAAGGTCTTCTATCTGCGAGTAGGGGATTTCCACTTCAGAAGGACCTGCAACGTATGGAGCTATTTCATACGGATTGAATATGAAAACAAGCGATTTTTTCTGAACGAGAAAATTGGTATTGAGGCTGAATTTGTCGTTGTCGAACCAGTAACCGGCTTCGTCAAGGGAAGTTTCAGGGTCTATGTCGTATGTCTCCCTGAATATCTTTTCGGCTCTTTCGTTGAGCTCCTTTATTTCGCTCCTAGTGAAAATCTCTTCAAGCCTGAGAGGTTTGCCCGTCTCGAGGTCGAAATTCAAAAACTGAGTCCAGCTGTTAGGATGAGCGCCTCCCGTGAACTCGTAGAAATTCAAAGAAAGGCTGAATACGCCCGATTCATTCAGAGAAACTTGCATCTTCATCTCGAATTCCCAGGGTGCGAACATATCCGGATATTCTTCGTAGGCCTGTTCGTATTGAGAGATAAAAGTGTCTGTAAAAGCTTCGTATCCGCCGGTTTCAAAAGATGCCGCCTGCTTCGAATAGTAGTTTATCGAGTCGGCTGAAGTTCCGGGACCTCCGGAGACATAAAGACTGTCTATTTGTATTGAAGCTCCGGGACCTCCGTCTTCCGTCCTTACAATTGTGAAAATCCTGTATTCGACGCTGTCGGCGTGAAGAGACGTGTGGGCACTGTCCAATTTAAGGCAGGAAGAAAATGAAAGTCCAAGAAAAACCGCTAATATTGACGGTAAGAGATTTCTGCCTTTTTTCACTTTTCCCCCTTGGTTTGGTTTTTTTCAAGCATTGCCTGCGCCTCTTCGCATACTCTCACTATGTCGAGAGCAAATTGGCCTGAACTTTTAGGCTGTTTTCTTTCCCTGACGGAGTCGAAAAAATCCTTCATCTCTATCAAGAGAGGCTCTTCTCCCGATATGAAGGGAGAATAGATGTCCCCTGTCCTGTAACTCATCTGGTATTCTCCGTAGCTCTCCGGATCTTTGAAACTGACTCCGTGGTCGTATATTTTGACTTTTTCGACATTGACCAAATCATTGTATGAGAGCATTTTTTTTGATCCTATAACGACTGTGTTCCTCAGTTTTGAAGGAGAGAGCCATCCAATTTCGAGATTCACGCATATTCTTTCAGGATACCTCAGATGGAGAAACGCCACATCGGCTATTCCCTGTATTATGTAGGAGTTGCCGAAAGCTCCGAGGATTTCGGGTGATTTTTTGAGCCAGAATGAAAAAATGGAAAGGTCGTGAGGGGCAAGGTCCCAGATGACGCTTGTGTCTTTCTGGTGTTTGCCGAGGTTCACTCTCTGTGAGGAGATGAAGTATATCTCTCCGAGTTCGCCCGATTGAATTATGTCCTTTATCTTGAGAATAGGGGGGCTGTATAGAAAAGTGTGACCGACCATTATTATTCTGGAGTTCTTTTCGGCAAGAGATACAAGATCCTTTGCCTGTGAATAAGAAGAGGTCAGAGGTTTTTCGACAAAGATATCCTTGCCGGATTCGAGGGCTTTTTTTGCGATTTCGAAGTGAGAGGAGACAGGAGTTGCTATCATTACCGATTGTATTTCCTCATCGTCGAATATAACCCGTAGATCGTCAGTTGTTTTGACGCCTGAAATTTTAGATTCAGCTTCAGAGAGTCTTGAAGCGTCCTTGTCGCATACGTATTTAAGCGAGACTCCCTTGAAGGAGGAGGCGCTTCTGGCGAGATTAGGCCCCCAGTATCCGTATCCTATAAGAGCTGTTTTCATAAGCCGCCTTTCAAAGCGTTTTATTTCTAAAAAAGCTTTTTATCCTTGTTTGACTCGGCGAGTAAATAGATAATATAATATCCTTCCGTGGTTTTGGCAACCTATGGTTGTGGCAACAATCAACATAAAATAGTGTTTTTGAAAGGGTGATCTATGAAAAACTTCGCTATTACAGGTGTCGCGGGATACATAGCTCCGAGGCATTTGGAGGCGATAAAAAACACGGGAAACAATC
This sequence comes from Caldifarciminota bacterium, assembly GCA_016929715.1. Lineage (GTDB taxonomy): Bacteria > SDB-A > SDB-A > SDB-A > SDB-A > JAFGIG01. Next base: position 1,633 of record JAFGIG010000099.1, on the reverse strand, counting down.
TCATCGCCGCCGTTGACCCCCACGATTCGGTGGGAATACTTGACAAATATTTTCCCGACGCTAGTTTTTTCACTGAAATTGAGAGATTTGACAGGCATCTTGAAAAATTGAGAAGAAAGTCCCAAGAAGAAAGAGCTCACTACATATCGATCTGCTCTCCCAATCATCTTCACGACTCTCATATCCGACTTGCTTTGAGGCTCGAAGCGCACGCTGTGTGCGAAAAACCTCTGGTCTTAAAACCTTCGAATCTCGACGCTCTCTCCGGTTTGGAAGAAGAGACAGGAAAAAAAATATTTTGTATCCTTCAGCTCAGGGTTCATGGGGCTCTGACCGAATTAAAGAAAAAAATTATAAAGGGTAAAAAGAAAAAGGAAGTTATCCTCACTTACATAACGTCGAGAGGTCCCTGGTATAACTATTCCTGGAAGGGAGACGCTGAAAAATCAGGAGGAATTGTCTGCAACATAGGGATACATTTTTTCGATCTGCTTCTTTGGTATTTCGGCAAAACTGTCAGAAACGAAGTTTATCTCAGGGAAAAAAACAGAATGTCAGGTTTTACGGAACTCGAAGAGGCAAATGTCAGGTGGTTTCTATCCATTGACAGAAAAGACCTGCCCGAAGCCTGCAGTCTCGAAGGAAAGACAACATTCAGGTCTATTAATATAGACGGCGAAGAAATTGAGTTCACCAAGGGATTCACTGATCTTCACACGAAAGTTTATGAAGATATTCTTGCGGGAGGAGGTTTCGGCATTGATATAGTCAGGCCCTCTATTGAACTGGCATACTCGATGAGGGTTTCCCAAAAGACCTCGAAAATAGAATGTCCGCATCCGTTTTTAATTTTCACATCTGAATAAATTCAGGAGGTGTTATGCAGTCTCAGAGAGATAAAACCGCCGTTGACGAGATTTTGAGGAGAATTAAGGAAGAAGACATTAAATTCGTCGATCTGAAGTTTTGTGATATGATAGGAAAGTGGCATCATCTTACATTGCCGGCCTCTAACGTCAAGGAATCGCTTTTCGAAAAAGGAGTCGGTTTCGACGGGTCAAATTTTCCGGGTTTCACTTCACTCGAAGCCGGCGACCTGAATGTCCTTCCAGATCCCGACACAGCGTTCATGGACGAGTTCTATGAAATACCCGCTCTCTCTTTTATATGCGACATAACCGAAGCCGACACCCTGAAACCTTTCAGGAGAGATCCGAGAGGAGTTGCCAAGAGAGCCGAAGAATACATAAAAGAGTCAAAAGTCGCCGACGAAAGTTATTGGATGCCTGAACTTGAGTTCTACGCTTTCGATTCAGTCCGTTTTTCATCCGAGCCCTATGATATCGGTTACGGCGTCGATTCCGACGAGGCGCATTGGAACTCCCAGGAGGAAAGAACAGAACCCTGCATAAAACACGGAGCCGGATACCACGCAATTTATCCGGCGGATTCCCTCCATGACCTCAGAGCTGAAATTTGCCTTGTGCTCGAGAAAGCGGGAATTCCGGTGAGATATCATCATCACGAAGTTGGAGGGGCAGGACAGGCTGAAATTGAACTTTCGCTTTCGCCGGGTCTTGTAAAATGCGCAGATAAAGTTATGATAGCGAAATACATAATCAGGAATGTATGT
>JAFGIG010000098.1 GCA_016929715.1 Caldifarciminota bacterium | reverse complement strand
TTGCCGAAAAGGGCTGTCAAAATTGAGTCGCATTTTTCAAAATCCCGGATATATTCAATAGCTGAAACAGCGTCGAGGTCGGGGTGCGAGTGTGTGTGGTTTCCGACGGAATGTCCTCTTCTGACGAATTCATTCATCAGTTCGAGGGCGAAAGTGTTTATTGTCGAGGTTATCGTGAAACCTGTGACCTTGACCCCTCTCGAGTCGAGGGTGTCTAAAATTCTCAGGAAATAGTCCTGTTTCTGGTCTCTTGAAAGGCCCCTCGTGTATGTGAACGGCAAATCGTCTATTGTTATCGCAACTCTCTTTTTTGACAATGCGCTGACTGCAGGTATTAAAGAAAAAAGCAAAGCGGTAAAAATTATTTTTTGCAAATAAACTCCTTAATTACTTCTGAAAGTATTTTTATGCCTTTTTCTATCCCTTCGAGCGATGGGAAGGAGTAGTTCAGCCTCATGGTGTTTTTCCCCGAACCGTCGCAGTGAAAAGGCTGTCCTGTGACATAGGCGACATTTTTCTCTATCGCCTTGTAGAATACCTCTTTTGCGTCTATATGCTCGGGGAGAATGAGCCATAAAAACATCCCGCCCCCGGGCTTGGACCAGACCACCTCTTCGGGCATGTTTTTTTGGAGTTCGGACAGCATCATTGATATTTTTGGCTTGTATAGTTCAATGGCTTTTTTTATAGTTTCTTCCATGTTTCCGCGAGATATGAACTCGGATAATATAAGCTGTGTGAAAGAGGGAGTGCAGAGGTCAACGGATTGTTTGAGCATAATTATCTTGTCTATTATCTCTTTTTCAGCTGTTATCCAGCCCATTCTCATTCCTGGGAAAAGCATTTTGGAAAATGTCTTGAGAAGGACAACTCCTTTTCCCCCAGAAATAGTCCAAAGGCTCGGCAGTATTTCGCCTGTGAAGCTCAGCTCCCTGTAAGGCGAATCTTCGATTATTAAAATGCCCCTGTTGGCGGCGAACTGGACGAGTTCGTTTCTCCTGTCGAGAGTCATGGTTATTCCCGAGGGGTTTTGGAAGTCGGGAATTGTATATATAAAAGCCGGAGGGGTTTTTTTCTTTTCGAGCTTTTCTATTTCACGCTCGAGCATGCCGATGTCCATACCCCCGAAATCCATTTTTACGCCGATCATATTCGCCATATCGCGCCTGAAAGCCTGAATCGCACCGAGATATGAGGGCAGTTCCATTATGACGGGCGTGGACTCGTCAATGAAAAGCCGCGATACTAGGTCGAGCCCCTGCTGAGACGAAGAAGTGACGCAGATTTCGTCGTGTTCCGCTTTTTCGCCGAAATCGGACATGAATTTTATCAGAGAGGATATCATATCAGCCTCTCCGTGAGTCGGGCCGTATTGAAGAGCCAGATAGCCTTTGGTGTGCAGGACTTTTTCGGTTATCTCTGTAATTTCCTTTGTCGGAAAAAGTTTCGAGTCCGGAAGCCCTCCTCCGAATGAGATTATGCCGGGTTTTCTTGTCAGGCTCAAAAGCTCCCTTATTTCCGATTTCTTGATGCTCGATGAGATTTTAGAGAATCTGTAATCCATGGCGACTCCTTTTTTGGATAAGGTTATTATATTTTATGACACAGTCCCAAAACAATTTTATTTTTTCATATAGCTGATAGAATTAAAAAGAAAAAAGAAAGGAAATAGTTTTGATTTTGTCCGTCGGAGAACTCGTAGATTTTGTGTATTGCGAAAAAGACCTTGAGAGCGGTTTCAGAAGCAGAAAAAAAGCCGCCAGGGGCGTCGCTCTTCACAGAGAACGGCAAAAGTCTCTCTCAGTCAAGGAAGGCTTTGAAGCGGAGATTTTCCTGCAGTGCGATTTTGAATACGACGGAAGGATTTTTACCATAAGAGGCAAACCTGACGGAGTTTACAGAGAATCCGGGACTGCCGTCATCGAGGAGATAAAAACCGGCGCAGGAGATGTTTCGGAAAGAGATGATGAATCCGTCAAAAGGCACATGGCTCAGGCGAAATGCTACGCTTTCATATTCGCAAAGGTCAACAGCGAAGAAAAAGTGAAAATCGTGCTCACATACATAGGAAAAAAAGAAGAAATAATTGAAGAGGAGCATTTTTTTTCAAGGGATGAACTCGAAATATTTTTTTATGAGACATTTTCACGATACTACAGATGGATTGTTTTTGCCGAGAAAAGAAAAAAAGCAAGAGACGAATCTCTGAAAGAAATTTCTTTTCCTCACAAGTCTTTCAGAAAAGGGCAGGAGAATTTTTCAAAATGCATTATTGAAGCCGCAGAAGCTTCAAAGACGCTTTTCGTAAGGGCGCCGACGGGCATAGGCAAGACGGCAGCCGCGGTATTCGGCGCCGTAAAAGCGCTACAGGAGAATGTGTCCGAGAAGGTATTTTATCTGACAGCGAAAAACACGACCAAGCAAATTGTCCAAAAGACTCTGGGGCTTTTCCGCGACAAGGGAGCTGACATCAAGTCAGTTGTGATAACAGCCAAGAGCAGAATATGTTTCATGGGTTTTGAAGTCTGCGACACAGAACACTGCCCTTACGCAAAAGGCTATTACGGAAGGGTTAAAGAGGCAGTATTGGACGCGCTTGAAAACGAGGACTTGCTCGATGACAAAAAAATAACTGATTACGGGGAAAAACACAGGATTTGTCCTTTCGAGTTTTCTCTCGATGTTTCAAATTACTGCGATTTTGTTGTGTGCGATTACAATTATCTTTTCGACCCGCAGGTTTTTTTTAGGAGGTATTTCACGGAAGGAGGGGGCAAGTATATTTTTCTGATAGACGAGGCTCACAACCTGCCGGACAGGGCGAGGGATATGTTTTCGGCAGAGCTCAAACTCTCTTTTTTCACTGATGTAAAATACTTTTTAGGCGACGAGATTCTCGAAGGATGTGTTGAAGCCGTAGAGGATTTATTTTTAGAACTAAAAAACAAACTGCCCGAAGAAGGGTTTTGGGTCCAGAAAGAACCTGTAGAGGAAATAATAGAACTTCTCAGCGCGTTAACTGACGCCTGCGGATTCTGGCTCGAAAGAAATTACGGAAAAAAGCAATACGAAAAAGTCTTGGATCTTTATTTCAGGGTCGGGCTTTATCTAAAAATCACTGAATACTACGGCAAAAATTATGTGACATATATTAAACTCGAGGGGAACGATACAATCTTAAAACAATTTTGTCTTGATCCTTCTGAAAATATAAGAAATGTCCTGAAAAAAGGAAAATCTGCAGTATTTTTCTCTGCAACGCTTGAACCGGTCGAGTATTACAGGGATGTCCTCGGAGGGGATTCCCATTCTGTCATACTCGAACTTGAGTCTCCTTTTCCTAAGGAAAACCTCGAAGTGATAATAGCCCCTTTCATATCCACAAAATACGCGTCGAGAGATTTCAGCCTGAAAGGAGTCTGTTCAGTATTAAACTCGCTTTATCTTTCAAAAAAAGGCAACTACATCGCCTTTTTCCCGTCTTATGTCTATTTGGAAAAAGCCCTTTTCCTTTTCGAGAGAGAATATCCTGAAACAAAAATTGTATTTCAGAAACCTCTGATGACAGAGGCGCAGAAGACAAAGTTTTTGAAATCATTCAAGAAAATCGGAAATAAAGGAATCATGGGCTTTGCCGTGATGGGGGGCGTATTCTCCGAGGGGATTGATCTTGTGGGAGAAAAACTCTCCGGAGCCGTCATTGTCGGTGTCGGTCTGCCTAAAATATGTTTTGAGATTGATATAATAAGAGAATATTTCGAGTCCAAGCTCGAAGCAGGTTTTGAATTTGCCTACATGTATCCTGGGATGAACAAAGTCCTTCAGGCGGCAGGGAGGGTTATAAGGACGGAGAATGACAAAGGCGTTATAATTCTTGTCGATCAGAGGTTTTCGCAGGAACGATATATCTCTCTTTTTCCGCCGGAATGGTCGCATCACAGGGTAGCCGTCTCGCACGATTATCTTGAAGATGCGCTCAGGGAATTTTGGGGAAGAGGTTAAAAAAAATCTAAAATATGTTATTATTTATTTATGAACCCGTTTTTGCCCTCCGAAATTGACATATCTTGTGCCCTGAAGAAAAGAAGTGGAGCTCTTCTTTACGCCGACCTCATAGGTTTCACTAAAATGAGTGAAGAGTTCGCCGAAAAGGGAATTCTCGGAACCGGCGAATTGACTCAGATCATTGACAAGTGTTTCGAAAGTCAGCTCTCGGTCGTCAGGAAATACGGCGGCGACATCATAGAGTTCATCGGCGACGCCCTTTTTATTAAATTCAAAAAATTTGAATCCGCGAAAAAATGCTCTCAAGAAATGGCTCAAAAAATAAAGTCTTTTACAGACATAGAGACCTCTGCTGGCAGGTTCTCGCTTTCCATGAGGATAATACTGTCGAAGGGTGAGTGGAACGAGCTCATTCTCGGCAGTCTTGAAAAGTGTCTCTTTTTTCTCACGGGCTCAACTTTGAAGAGGATAGCCGAATACGAGAAAAAGACCTTAAAAGGAGAAATCGTAACGGTCAAAGATACTGAAAAAATTGCTGTAATAAAGAGAAAAGATATTACTGCAAGATTCAAGATAATTGGAAAAAAAGCTTTCCTGCCGGAATTCAGCGTAAACCTAACAGGAAAAGATTCGTTCGGAGAATTCAGGTCAGTCGCTTGCGTATTCCTGAAAATATTCGGTTATGACGAAGATAATCCGGACTTTGAGAGCTTAAATTCGGTTGTCCTGAAAATAATAGACGCCGTCAAAAGACACAGAGGATCTATAAACGACACAGACAACGTCGTGATATCAGGCAGTAAACTGCTCGTCCTCTTCGGGGCTCCCGTGGCTTTCGGGGATGAGTGCGAGAGAGCAGTGGAATTCGCGCTTGAAACAGCAACAATCGCCTCATCATGCAGAGGCATAAAGATCGCCGCAAGCGTAGGCGCCGGTTATGTCTTCGCCGGTATGATAGGCGACAAAAAAAGAAGAAAATATTCCGTCATAGGAGACGCTGTCAACAGCACTTCGAGAATACTCGACGGTCTTGCTCTGGGCGAGACAGCCGTCACGGAAGACGTGTTCAGGATGACAAAAAGTAAAATTGAATACGAAATCATGAAGTCTGTTTCCGTCAAAGGAAAAAAATCTAAGTTGAAAAGATATAGACCACGAAGATTGAGAGAAGATAAGGATTTTCAGCGTCCTTTTGTCGGCAGGGAAGAAGAACTGAAGAAAATAAAGGAAAAAGTAACAAGAGGAAGATGTGTTGTCCTGATCCAAGGACAGCCCGGCGTGGGCAAGACAAGACTGCTCGAAGAGGTCTCAAGGTTCGCAGAAGGCAAAGGAATCCTAGTCTTTAAAACGAAAGCGGACGAAAACAGGCCGGCTTTCGACCTGTTCGCCTCCGTTGTGAAGGAAATCTGTTCTATAAAAGATGGAGATTCGGACAAATCAAAGATTTTTAAGATAAAAAAGGTGCTGAGAGAAAAGAAAGCCTCGAGAATGATAAGCCGTGCTGGTTTAATAGCGGATATGATCCTGGGCGTCGAGTGCAATGATGAAAAATACACAAAACTCGACCCGGAGCTCAAAAAAAGGGTTCTGACGGAATCAATATTGATTTTTCTCAAATCGCTTGGCAGACGTTTTTGCCTGATAGCGGAAGACCTGCAGTGGGCGGGACCCGAAGACAGAGAGGTGATTGAGTTTCTCGCCAAATCGCTGATGATCTATTCCGGGGAGAAAGACTGCTTCATTCTCTCTTCGAGGGAAAAAGTATTCAAATCGCCTTTCGGCAGGGGAATTGACACTGCAGTTTTAGACCTTCAACCGTTTGGACAGAGGGATTTTGAAAAATTTGTGAATATAATCCTCGGAGGAAAAAAACTCGAAAAGAGTGTTTTTGATATCCTTACGGCAAAATCAGACAAAAATCCGTTCTACGCTGAACAGATGCTCTCCTACCTGATGGATAAGAAACTCATATTCGAAACGGCAAAAGAATGGAGAGCCGGCAAAACATACGGGCAGGAAGATTTGCCCGAAAATCTTTTCTTTCTTGTGACGGCGAGAATAGACGGGCTGAGCGAAAAAATCAGAGAGAGCCTCAAGGTGGCGAGCGCTATAGGGATGGAATTTCATGCCGGACTTTTGGACAATGTCATGAAGGCAAAAACCGAAACCATACTCAAACCAGCAGTTCAGAGGGGACTGCTAAAACGGTTCGGCAGGAAAGAACTCGAGTATATATTCTCCCACGCTCTTTTCAAAGATGTGGTATATCAATCAATCATTGCTGAAAAGCGAAGAAAAATACATTCTGCGATTGCAAGGGTGCTGGAGAAAAGTTTTAATGTAAAATCGAGGGAGACACTTTCTTCCCTCGCCCGTCACTACGATGCCGCCGGTTGCTGGCAGAAAGCCTATAGATACAGGTTTGAAGCAGGATTGAAGTCCGCCGGGGAATACCTGAATGATGAAGCGGCTCAGAATCTTGAAAGAGCTCTTTCAATAGCCCAAGATTACCTGAAGCAAAAAGAAAAAAAGGTTAAAGCTCTCGAAGAACTCGCAAATCTATACAGCAAAACAGGTAAGCTCAAAAAAAGCCTTGAAAAGACAATTATTTTGGAAAATTTACAGATAGACAAGCCCGTCATGAAATCAAAAATATCGAGATTAAAAGCGAGCTACTCAAAAGGGGAAGCTGAAATAAGACAGGGCATTTTGTCGCTTGAGGAGTCTTTCGAAGAGCTCAAGGGCAGTTCAAAGGAAGTAATAAGGGAAAGAATCTTCAACTCCCTGTCGAAGGCCAATGCACTCAGAGACCTATTTATGTATGAAAAATCCCTCCTTGAAGTTTTAAGTGCGGAGAAAATGTATCAGAGGAACAAAACGCTGTTAAACGATGCGGGAATTGAAGTCACGCTCTATAGGGAGAAAGCAAATGCGCTGACAGTGATTTCAGATTTTGATAACGCGATGAAAATGTATGAAAAAGCCATTGAGAAAGCGGAAATTCTTGGCGACAAATATGCGGCGGAATCGGTGCTTTCGAACATCGGTTTTCTCTATCATTCCCGTTCAAAACAAAAAAAGGCGATGGAATACTACAGAAAAGCCGAAGCAATAGCGAAGGAAATCGGAGACAGCAAAGGTATATGCCTTTCTCTTTTGAACATGGGCTGTGCATACAACGATTCCTATGAAACCGACAGAGCCCTCGAGAAGTTCAATGAAGCTCTCAAAGTTTCGCTTGAGATGGATTTTGTCAAAAGCACCATGTTTCTCTATATAAACATAGGCAACACTTACAACAACCAAAGAATTTTCAAGAAAGCGCTTCAGAACACTGAAAAAGCGCTCATATATGCCGAAGAACTCGGCGACAAATCGGCGATGGCGAGGATATACGAAAACCTCGGCAATATATTCAACAAGAAATGCGACCTCGACAGCGCCGCTGAATACTATGTGAAAACACTAAAGTATCTGAAATTGTCTAAAGATCAGAAAAGGGCTGTTGCGGTTCTTGAAAATCTTGCCATGAACAGTTTTGAAAAAATGGAATACACAAAAACCCTGAATTTTCTCAGAGCCGGACTCAGGACAAGTAGAAAATTCGGGCTTTCATACGCTGAGCTCGACGCTCTTGTTAATATCAGAGATTTGTTTTCAGAAGCCGGAAAAACCTCAGGGGCTGAGTTATACGACAAATATGCTGATTCCGTCCAAAAAGGCTGTCAGGATGAGGAGTCGCTGGCTTCTTATCTTTTGAGAAAAGCAAATTTTGCAATAAATATTGACCCGGGAAAGCTCGAAGATTCAAAACAGTTGCTCGAAAGGGCACAGATGATAATCGAAAATGAAAACCTCAACAACCTAAAGACAGATTATCACTTCTTTTCCGGGAGAATAAGAAGGATTACAGGCGACTTCGAAGGTTCTCTCTTTCATCTGTCGGAGGCGAGAAAAAGAGCCGCGAAGATAGGAGAGAAAAAGGGACTGGCTAAAATTTACTTTGAACTGGCTCTTCTTTTCAAGGATGTTGACGGCAGAAAAGCTTCTGTGTATATGGACAAAATGGAAAAAGAATACGCCAAAATGAAGAATGAAAAAAGAGCCGAGTTCTATAAAAAAAGGTATTACGAAAACAAATCAGACCGGTAAATTTTCCGCCGACTCAACATGGACAATTTCACCGAAAAAAACCCTGTGAAAATCTTTTTGGGGATAGCACTCGTCAATGGATTTATCTAAAAAGTTTGAAGAATTGAGATCTCCCCAGTAGATTTTTCGGCATTCAAGGACAAGGTCGGCCTCTTTGAATGAAGGCGAGGAAACCTTTTTTGATTTTTCGACAGTTAGTCCGGTCAATGAAAGCTTGTCGCAGTCCCTGCCTGATTTAGAGCCGAGAATGTTGAGATCATTTCTGAAATCTTTGGGAAAAGAGCAAAGGGTAAAGTGGGGAAAGTCGCTGCAGAAACCGAAAGTATGTCTCGTGGGCCTGACGAATATCTGAGCAAAAGGCTTGTTCCAGACTCCTCCGAAACTTCCCCAAGCGACTGTCATTACATTGAAATTATCTTCGTCTCCGCACGATAGAAGAAACCATTTGTTCAGCCAGATGTCGAAAGGTCTGGTTACAAAATCTTTGGGAGATATCTCTTTTCTTTTCACTATAACCGCCTTTTTAATAGTGGTTTATCCGGAAAAAACTAAATGTTATCATAAAAGACTGCAGTTAAAAAGGAGCATATCTGATTGTATAAGACTCAGTTGTTTATATATCTTATGAAAAGAATTCTATTTCCCTTCGACATCGCTGTCGAGGAAGATCATGTTAAAAATGAACTTGCCTGTCCCGTTGTCCTCATTTCAGGGACATTCCTCGGAAACCAAAATAGAAATTACTACGGAGAAAATCCTCCAGACGCCCTCGACGTTATATGGAAGACAAAGCTCGGAACCGGAACAACAATAGTAGGTTCGAGGGGCGAGACGAGGTGGTCTGGAAGCGGATGGACAGGACAGCCTCTATTGATAGAACACGCCGGAGAACTATATCTTATCCAGGGAGCTTTCGACCACAATCTAAAGAAAATAAAGGCGCAAAACGGCGAAATAGTCTGGCAATACCGTTTCGATGACATAATAAAAGGGACAGGAACCGCAGTCTGCATGCCGTGGCTTGAGGACACAGCATCTTCTGTCGCAATAGTCCAGGGAAGCAGGCTGGGAGTTACAAATACCTTGAGGTCTCCAGCTGTTTTGAGCCTGAGGGCGGTGTCTTTTTTTACAGGAGAGGAACTCTGGAGCTTTGACGTCAGAAAGACCCGAAGTTACAGCAGGGACGCAGACGGCTCCGGGCTTTTTTTAGACAGCCTTTTTTATATAGGACTCGAAAACGGCATTTTCACGGTTTTAGATCCTGACCCTTCAAAAGGGGAGATTAGGCAGGGAGTTTTTCAGCCCCGGCTCATTGGCGAAATTCAGCTCTACGACGAAAAAGACGTCGAAAGCCACGGCGGCAACCTCGTCATAGAATCGTCGGTTTCGAGAATCGGAGACATTTTGTATGTTACAGCCGGGTCGGGACACGTCTTCGGAATAGATGTAAAAAGCCTTGATGTAGTTTGGGATTTTTACATAGGTTCGGATCTCGACGGGTCGCCGGTCGTCACTTACGATTCTTGCCTGCTTGTGTCCGTCGAGAAACAATACATCCCGGGTAGGGGTGGAGTGTTTAAGCTCGATCCTTCAAAAGAACCCGATTCGGCTGTTGTATGGTATTTCCCGACAGGAGACAGAAGGTTTGGCGATTGGCAGGGAGGAGTGATAGGCACCTGCGCCGTAAACGACCACTACAGGGAAAATGAAGACCCCGCGCTTGCGGCTTTTGTCGCGATAGACGGCAATATATATGTCGTCC